>JAOTWM010000707.1 GCA_029862885.1 Gammaproteobacteria bacterium | reverse complement strand
CCCCGGTACTGGATGGCCTGGACGCAGGGATAGACGTAACCGGGGAATACACCTATCGAGACTTCGTCCGTGACGTTCACGCAGTCATAAAAACGCTAAAGAAAAGATCGACCAAGAAGATCAAGCTGGTGTTGCTTATCGACGAAGTTGATGAACTGAACGACTACAACCCACGAATTAACCAGAAACTTCGAAGCCTCTTCATGAAAAATTTTGCGGAGAACCTGGTCGCAGTCGTGTCGGGCGTAGAGATCAAAAAGAGATGGGAACGAGAAGGAAGCCCCTGGTACAACTTCTTTGAAGAAATCGAGGTCAGGCCATTCGGGCCACGAGAAGCGCGGGAGTTAATCGAGCGGCCAATCGGGAAGATGTTCAAGCTGGACGATGGCGTTGTCGAGCAAATCATAGCGCTAACCGCCGGTAAACCGTATCTAATTCAGAAGATTTGTATTTCCCTCGTGACACGCCTTCACGAGCAGCACCGTCGGCGGATTACGATCGCGGACGTAGAGGCCGTTGTACAACCAAAAGTTACTGACAATTTTTTAAATAAGGGCCCTGCCCCCTTTGCTCGCGCTGCAAGACGAACATGAGGTTCGCGTTATGATGACTGATAAATCTGCACGCACTGACGCATACAAAATTGGTTCATTGGGAGCAATCCTGGCGGCAATTGGAATACTATCGTCAGGTCCTCTCTCCATTCCCATAGTTGGGTTTGTGCAGCCTCAACCGCTGTGGGAAAGCCCGGAATTGTTTGTCGAAAACTTCCACCGAATTCAGACCCTTCCGTTCTATTTCGGCTACTTGCTGTTAGTTGGCAGCATTATGATGTTGGTGGCCGTCTGTTTATTGTCAGAGAAGCGCGCGGGGGCGCTGGCCGGGCTCATATTTATGTCGATCGGCGCCGCCTTTGCATTCTTCAATTACGTGGTGCAGACGACGTTCATTCCGGCGATCGTCAACGATTACTCAAGCGAATTGAATCCGATTATTAGCATCATTTCCATGTCCAACCCGATTGCGCTGACATGGGCGATAGAAATGTGGGCATATGGCTTCATGGGCTTCGGCACATGGCTTGCGTCCGGATTTTTCGGCGAGAGCCCTCTTGAGAGAATTGCCAGAATCCTGTTCATTGTGAATGGCGTTGTCAGTGTTCTCGGCGCGCTAGCCATTACTATCGACCTCAGCGGTGTGTTCTCGATGGCCGGCTTAATCGGCTACGGTGCCTGGAATGTCCTCTTCCTGGTACTCGCAATCGTATTTTATCGGGTGCTGAAGAAACGGCGTATTGGGGAAGAAATCTGAGGTAGAACACTCTGAATACGCTGCAAACGATCAAAGCGGTTCACACAGCCATCTGGGCATTTTTCGCCGCGTGCATTTTCGCCATTCCTGTACTTGGATGGGCTGAAATGTATCGTCAAGTCATCTGGTTAACGGCCATCGTACTGTTGGAGATATTCGTCCTCGTCCTGAATAGCTGGCAATGCCCATTGACTGGCCTGGCAGCACGCCACACCGAAAGTCGACGCGACAATTTCGACATCTACCTACCAGAGTGGCTTGCTCGGCATAACAAACTAATATTTGGATCGCTTTTTGTAGTGGGAGAGGCCATTGTAATCCTGCGATGGCGCGGTTGGATGGGTTGACTTCGATTTCCGTACGAGCAGCTGCAATGATGATTATTCTGGCTCGTTGGCGAATTGTTTCTTGGTTTGGCGGGCACGCGGCTACCGCGATCTCGGAACATTTGCGGGATATGGCAAGCTGGAATATCCTGATCGCTCACGAGACCGTCGGCCATCGCCCTCAGTGCTGCCGTAAAATTGCCGGGATCGGTCCGGACCCGTTATGACTTGTTAGGCACTGGTGTCCGAGAGCGTCTCCAGCATGCCAATTAATTACAACTACCTGTAAACGCCCTACTGTCTTAGGGAGGCAGGGACACACTCAATGGCCTCCTTAAATCGGTCGAATGGTTCGAAGAAATTCCGTGCTCGTTCAAATCTTCTCGCCCCGACCAACTTTTCCGAATAGAAATAAATAGTTGAGGCCTGTTATACGGCTAGTTT
>JAOTWM010000190.1 GCA_029862885.1 Gammaproteobacteria bacterium | reverse complement strand
CGCATTCAGTAATTGCTTGAGCACGCTGACCAACTCCGCGGCCTTATAGGGCGGCGACAATACGGCCTTCATTCGGCCTTGTGGGTCAAATACGAAGACCGACGCCGAGTGGTCAACCGAATACTCATCGCTGTTTTGCTGCGGTACTTTCACATACAACACACCGAGATTTTTGGCGAATTGTTTGGTCGCTTCTGGCGTTCCCGTCACGCCAACGAACTCGGGGTGAAAATAGGGCACGTACTGCTGCAGTTTTTCCGCGGAATCGCGCTCGGGATCGACGCTTACGAACACCACCTGAACTTGCGCGGGATCTATCGATTGCCCTGGCAATGACTCGTACATGGCACGAAACGTATGCAATGTCGTAGGACACACGTCCGGGCAATGGGTAAACCCAAAAAACACAAATGACCAACGATCCCTAAGGTTAGCCGGTACAAACGGTTGGCTGCGATGGTCGATGAGTTGAAAAGGCGCTGTGGCGCGGGGTGTCTGCAGTATCGTGCCATTGATGAGGCTCGGTGCACTGATCTGAGTTCGCTGCGAAAACCAACGGTAGCCGACACCGCCGCCCAGCGCCAGACTCGCGGCAAGCAGCAACAATACAGCCGTTCTCATAAATCTGCTGCGTCCGCAATACTATCGGTCATGCGCATACCATTGGCTGCTACCACCCAGCGCTGTCAGCCTCGCGGCTGCCAAGCCTACGCTGCTCGAGGTACGCATCGATGAGTGCGATGAGGCGGTCGCGGCCGAAACTGTTGAAGTGGCCGGGCATATGCAAAACATCAAAATGCCGGTCGCCTAGATCGACAAAATCGCCTTCCTTTACTACGCGGGTCGGCGGCGCCGGCTTCACACAATAAGAATTCGGATCGAGATCCGCCGGCGGGAGCTGCCGGAACCAATCCAGCGTAGTGACATAGCCTTCGGCGACGGTATTGTGCCGTGTCGGATGGGTCAGGATATCCGCTTCGGCCGCGTGTACGATACGCTCGCTAAACTCGTGATGCCCAACAACGTGATCGACATGACTATGGGTTGCGACACAACTCAGCGGTTTTTCCGTAACCAGCACGACCTCGGCCTGGATCGGCAGCAGGCCCAGCCCTGAGTCGACAAGTATATCCGCGTCATGCCCTCGCACATGCCAAATATTGCAGCGCCAGCCCGGGTCGATATGGGATTCCAGTATTCGCGTGACATCGTCCCTATAACGATGTGTTTCGTACCAACGATCGGCGATTGAGATCGGCATGCCGACACTCTATCCCGGCTGGCACGACACTTCAATCTGCGTCAACAGCATTAAGATATCGGACTTCGTGCATCGCGCCCGGTTCAGCCGGGGCACCGTGGCTCTCCGAAATTGACAACAAAAGACACAATATACAGCTTGTTCCGGTTGGAAATTCCGCTAGGCTGTATATTGACCAAGCCACTTCACAGCCGACGAATTGACACTTAGGAGTACGATTTGAGATTTGAACAGTATTTAATGTTTATGGCGCAAAAGGACGCTTCGGATTTGTATCTGTCCACCGCCGCGTCGCCGTCCGTTAAACTTCACGGTACGCTGCGGCCGTTGGAACGCGAACCCCTCGGGGCGGGCGCGGTCAAGGAGGTCGCCTATAGCATCATGGACGACGAGCAGATCGCGGCATTTGAGAAAAAGCCGGAAATGAACCTTGCGTTGTCCCGCCCTGGTGTGGGTCGGTTTCGGGTTAATATATTTATGCAACGCAACGATGTTGCCATGGTGGTGCGCAACATCAAAACTGAAATACCCGATATGGAGTCGCTTGGGCTACCGGAAATATTGTCCAAGATTATCATGGCTAAACGGGGTTTGGTGCTGTTCGTAGGCGCCACCGGCTCCGGTAAATCGACCTCGCTCGCGTCGCTTATCGATTATCGCAATACCAACACCGCCGGCCATATAATCACGATCGAAGATCCGATCGAATTCGTCCATCCCCACAAGAAGTCCATCGTAAATCAGCGCGAAGTGGGGGTCGATACCGACTGCTACGAAGACGCCTTAAAAAATACGTTACGTCAGGCACCGGACGTGATTCTGATCGGTGAGGTTCGAGATCGTGACACCATGGAATTCGCAATTTCCTTCGCCGAGACCGGTCACCTGGCGATATCGACATTGCATAGCAATAATGCCAACCAGGCTTTGGATCGCATCATCAATTTCTTTCCGACGGATCGCCGCGAGCAGTTATTGATGGATCTGTCTTTAAATATTCAAGCCATCGTTTCGCAACGTTTGATACCGACCCCAGACGGTAAGAGGGTCGCCGCTATTGAGGTGCTTTTGGGGACACCATTGTTACGGGAAATGATCAAACGTGGTGATGTCTCCGAGATCAAGGCCTTGATGGAAAAATCAGAGCATCTCGGCATGCAAAGCTTTGATTCGGCGTTGTGCACGTTATACGAGGCGGGCAAGATCAGTCTCGAAGAAGCCTTGAAAAATGCGGACTCGCAAAACAATCTGCGCTTACGCATCGGCATCGCCGATGCAGCCGAAAGACAAACGCGCACGCTGGAATTGATAGGCGACGAACCCGAAGAAGAAGTCGCTGGCCTGTCGGTTTTTGCAAATTCGGCCGCCAACGACGCATAACCCGGGTGCTTTATAAGGCGCCGGAGCTAGGCCGTCGCATCACCGCGCGGAACATGCCACTCTGGCATGACTGGTTGCGCATCTCCGCTCGTTGTGGCACAACGGCGGCTTGTTTGCCAATGCCACAACGAGGGTTATCCATGGCATCGCGCCGCCCCAATATTTTACTCATCATGTTCGATCAGCTCGCGCCGCAGTCGCTGCCGTGCTATGGGCACACCGTAGTGCAGGCACCTCATCTTGGCGCGCTGGCGGAGCACGGTGTCGTATTCGATAATGCCTACTGCAATTCGCCACTGTGTGCGCCCGCGCGATTTTCACTCATGGCGGGTCAATTGTGTTCGCATATTGGCGCATACGACAATGCGGCCGAGTTCCAATCCGACATCCCGACCTTTGCACATTATCTGCGCCATATTGGGTATCGCACTGCACTAAGCGGCAAGATGCATTTTGTCGGGCCGGACCAACTCCACGGATTCGAGGAACGCCTGACCACAGATATTTATCCCGCCGATTTCGGCTGGACCCCGGATTGGAGCGATGCCGAGCGACGCTGGTTCTGGTTCCATAATATGCAGAGCGTGGTAGAGGCCGGGATCTACGAACGCACTTTGGAACTCGACTACGACGACGAAGTACATCACACCAGCACTCGCTTTTTGTACGATGTGGCCCGCGACGCCGACCCGCGGCCATTCTTCTTTACAGTGTCGTTTATCCAGCCGCACGACCCGTATATGACGCCGCAGCGCTACTGGGATCGTTATGATCACGCGCAAATCGACATGCCGGCAGTGCCCGCGATGGCGCGTGATGTTCAGGACCCGCACAGCCGGCGGTTGTTTGACACCTGCCATATGGACCAATACCGCATTGACGACGAACACATTCGCAATGCTCGGCACGCCTATTACGGAATGATATCGTGGCTCGATGATCGCGTCGGCCAACTCCGAAAAACCTTGATGAAAACCGGACTCGACGACGACACGATAATTATCGTCACCGCCGACCACGGTGACATGCTGGGCGAACGCGGCTTGTGGTACAAAATGAGCTTCTTTGAACGCTCGGTGCGAGTGCCGTTGATCGTACATGGGCCGCGCTGGTTCGCGGCTCAACGCGTGGACCGCAACGTCTCCCATGTCGATCTGCTACCAACGCTCACGGAGCTGGCCACTGACGGTGCCGGCATCCCACCCGCTGCGCCAGTCGACGGCGAATCGCTGCTGCCACTGCTCGATGGCCGCGATACCGACTGGCCGGACGTCGTGTTTGCTGAGTATTTGGCGGAAGGGACACAACATCCGATATTCATGGTTAAACGTGGCGATTACAAACTCGTTCAAAGCGCAACGGACCCTATTCAGTTGTTCGATCTGGGCAATGACCCACACGAACTTGATAATATTGCGAATGACGCAAATTACGCCTCAACCCGTTCCGAACTTTGTTCGATTGCCGACAAACGCTGGCCCGATGACTCGTTGCGACAGCAGATTATCGACAGCCAACAACGCCGATTGTTTTTGCAGAAAACCATGCATAAGGGCCGTGAAACGCAGTGGGATTTTCAACCAACGCGCGACCCGAGCCGCCAATACAATCGCAATTACGCCAACGAACTGTATGAGGCGGACCGGCGGGCGCGCATACCGTATCGGGATCCGCCACCGGCCGAGCGTCAGCGCTAGGGTATGAAATCCATGGGCGTGCAAGGCAGCTGCGATGGACGGCTGGCCTGGGATAGATAGGAAATCGATCATGCGATATTCGGGGTTAGTGGATCGGATTAACGTTGCGGGCTCCAACGCTTGGGAGTTACATAGTGCGGGGGCGCGCCGCCAACGAACGGGTGAAGACATTATTTTGCTTAGCATCGGCGACCATGAATTCGACACCCCTGCGCCCATCGTAGATACGGCCGTCGCGAGCCTTCGTAACGGCCGACATCACTATGTGCCGGCAGGCGGCGATCATCGACTGCGCGACACGATCGCCCGCCACCATGAGGCAGATACGGGCATTTCGACCGACCGCAGCCACATTGTGGTACTACCCGGCGCGCAGTGCGGACTGTTCTGCGTCGCTGCCTGCCTGTTCGAATCCGGTGACGAGGTGCTCGTGACGGCACCGATGTATGCCACCTATGAGGGCACCCTCCGCGCGAGCGGTGCGACGGTAGTACCAGTACCGTTGCGACCGGAAAACCGATTCCATCTCGAAATTAACGACCTCTCGGCGGCGATCGGACCGCGGACTCGTGGCGTATTAATCAATTCGCCCCATAACCCCACCGGGGTCGTGTTCAGTTGTGCAGAGTTGCAAGCTATTGTCGATATCTGCCGAACCCACGATCTATGGTTAATCAGCGACGAAGTTTACGCGCCTCTTACTTTTGACGCGCCCCACCTAAGCCCGGTGACACTGGCAGATGCGGCATCACGGACAGTAGTGGTTTCCAGCCTGTCAAAATCGCACGCGATGACCGGCTGGCGGATTGGGTGGGTGGTAGCCCCGCCGACGCTAGCCGGCCATATCGAAAATCTTGCGGGTTATATGTTGTTCGGGGTGCCACCGTTCGTGCAGGACGCTGCGGTGTTTGCGCTGGACGACGCGCCGGGCGAATGCGGCGAGATCCGCGAACGCTACCGGATGCGTCGCGACCTCGTGTGTGACCGATTGTCGAAGTTGCCGACGATCCGGTTTCACCGACCGGAAGGTGCAATGTATGTGATGATCGATATTCGCGCCACCGGCTTATCGTCATTGGAGTTCGCCTGGGGCTTGCTTGATAGCCAAGGTTTATCGTTACTGCCCGGCGAGGGCTTCGGGGAGGCCGGAGCGGGTCATGTGCGTTTCAGTTTGTCGGCTCCCGAATCGGTGTTAGCGGCCGCGGTCGATCGCCTGGATGCCTATCTATGCGGGCTGTCGTTGCCACGAGCCGGATAGTCGAGCGACTTTCCGGCGCGTCGGAGTGTATTAGAATGTTGTCCCGATAAATCAACCAGCCACTACCGTGTCCGAAAAGATCAGTCACCTCGATGGCGTGTCCATCGATTTGCGTTCCACCGGCAACGCACCGATCACGGAATTGAATCATCTTGGGAGATCGTTGTTGTTCGCGGAGATGTCGATGATTTCGTATCTACCTGTACACCACGCAGAACCTGCCGTAGCAAGGTTGGGGTTCACAGAATCGCGATTTTTTGACCGGGACGGCTCCCAAGCCTATTTTTTTGAAAATGAAACCGATTGTGTTGTAGCGTGTCGCGGCACGGAACCGAACGAATGGAATGATATCAAGGCCGATGCTGATGCCGCCTCTGCGCTAGCAGAAACCGCGGGCCGGGTGCATCGCGGCTTCAAAAGAGAGGTCGATGACCTATGGCCTATGCTGGAAAAGGCGCTCGTCGACAACGTCAAGAATTTATGGTTTACCGGCCACTCATTGGGCGGCGCGATGGCAACAATATGCGCGGGACGCTGCCTGTTGTCCCATATACCATCGGTACCGGCTGCCTTGTTCACCTATGGCAGCCCGAGGGTCGGCGATAAACACTACGTCAATTATTGTCGAATGGAATATACCCGCTGGGTAAACAACAATGACATCGTGACCCGAGTGCCGCCGCCGTGGTTGGGATACCGACACACCGGTAACGAGATGTACTTAAATGCCTATGGCAACATTCGCCGCGTCACCGGTTGGCAACGAACAAAGGATCGCTGGCGCGGATTTGTGGGAGGATTGCGCATCGGTAAAATTGATCACTTCGCGGATCATTCCATCAAGCAATACATAAAACATATTCACAATGCGATGCTCGCAGAGTCCTAGCGCGTCGCGACTATTTTTATCCCCGTGACCATGCGTTCGTAAGTCGCAGATAAACGCTCCTGCTCTGGCTCATTACCTACATCCCTGTAGGCAACGCTATCGGCGGGTGATAAGGGCGCTTCTCAGGGCCGATTAATTAGATGTCGCCTGCTGCGGGCCTTGATCGGGTTTCGTCACGATATCGCCCAGATTTATCAATGGAATCATCCCTTCGCCTGTGACCCTGGGCAACGTTCCGTCCCATTTTTCCGCGATTCGCAATTGGATTAACTCCGGATTGTCTTTTAACGCCTCGGCTTCGCGCCGGATCGCATCCGCTCGCGCTTTCGAGTTGACTTCAATTTCATAGGCCTCAGCGTCCGCCGCGAGCGTTCGTTCCTTGGCAGCGGCTTCGGCTTGGGTGACTCGGCGAATCTTTTCGTTTAGGGCCTTCAGAGCATCCTGCTCCGCCTTCACCTTTTCCTCGATCGCCCGATTGAACTCGGGAGAAAAATCGAAGTCGGTGATGGCGACGTTGGCGAGGCGTAATGCGCCTTCGGCATTTTTCTGCTTTAACGTTATTTCGATGAACAACTCGATCGCATTTTGAATTTGGACTTTGACTTCGGCACGACGCGTTACCAATTCCTCAGCTGTGTACTTAGCCGTTACCGCCTTGACGGATTCCAAAATCGCAGGATTGACCAACGTTGCGGCCACCGTATCGCGGGTGCCGATCTTCTGATAAGTCTTAGGTGCAATGGCGCCCACCAACGAATACTGCACAGTGACATTCGTGCTTACCGTTTGCAGATCCTTGGAAGCAGCACCGGCTTTACTTTGTTCCTTGGTCAGGCGAACATCAATTTCTTCGACCTTGTCGAGAAACGGTTTCTTGATATGGAAACCCTCCGGCAATGCTTCCGGTTGCACCGCACCTAAGGTTCTTACAACGCCAACGTGGCCGCTGTTGACGATGACGTAAATGTCGGTAACGACAAAAAAAACGACAATTAATGCGACGGCGATGAATACACCCGACTTCATAAATCCTCCTGGATTTCCCGGACTGCCACTGGCTTTGCCCGTGGCTGCCGCAACCCTCTTCAATTCATCAAATAAATTGCTCATACTTTGATCCTCACGCACACCGCCTTGTACGACTAGGCCTCGGCCGGAAAATCCCGATCGCGCTCAAAATCGATTTTATTGACGGAGCCGATCCTCGCCATCGAACATCGCCAATAGTAGAGTGCGCAATCAGTAAGCGCAATGCGAATCTGGCGTGACGCATGGTCGGTAGCAGGTTGCTGCCGTTTCGCAATCTCCGCCGTTTTCGCCACCGGAATCTGTGCTGGCGCTGCGCCGCGGACGTTTCACCGTTAGGTCATGAACGTGCGCGAGCCCCACGGTGCTGTTATTGGCATGACACGGTCATGTTCGGTGAATTGGATAAGGTCTGATAAACCACGCAATAACGTTCCGTTAAGCGCACCAACGATGAAACTTGTTCCGGGTCGGCGTCCGTATCGAGGACGAAGCGCAGCCGAACTTCCTTAAACCCGACCGCCGCATCACGGTCGACGCCCAGAGTGCCGCGAAAGTCCAAATCTCCTTCGGTGTGAATTTCCGCATCGCGAAGCTCGACGCCGATCCCGGTCGCCACCGCCGCCAACGTCACGCCCGCACACGCCGCCAGCGCCTCGAGCAACATATCGCCGGAACATGCGGACAAGCCGTCACCGCCGGTCGCCGGATGCAGCCCGGCCTCGACAATAGCTTTACCGGTATCGACCCGGCAGGTCACTCCGTCACCGAGTCGGGCGGTCGCGCTGAGCGTAATTAACGCCGCTTCCGGCGTGTTCCTATATTTTTCCTTAAACGGCGCTTGCTGGGCTTTCAGCTGTTCATTGTTCACAATCGACTCCGTGTGATAGATACCGTTACGCGCTTTTCAGGGCGACGATGCTGAACTCGGCAGATGCATTAATTGATATTCATATCGCTGTTAAAAATGCGCTAGCAGGCCGCCATCGACCGCTAGCACCTGTCCGGTGACATACGACGCAGCCGGTGATGCGAGGAATACCACCGCGCCCGCGATTTCCACCGGCTCACCCCAGCGTTGTAATGACGTTCTGTGTTGTAACCAGTCCGCGATGGATGGATCCGATCGTTTGGCGGCATTCGACTCGGTGGCGAAAAATCCGGGCGCAACGGCGTTGACGGTTATACCCAGATGACCGAGTTCCGCCGCTAGGGCCCGAGTCAACGCGTCCAATCCACCCTTTGCAACGGTGTACGCCGCGTCCCCAGCAGCCGCCACTGGGCCGGCAACCGAGGTGATATTAATGATTCGACCGCACCCTTTGCGTCGCATCATCGTGGCGGCTTTGCGAGCTAGATTTAACGGTGCTACGAGATCGACCTCCAGCAAATGACGTACCGCATCGATTTCGAATTCGAACAGGCCACGGCGATCGCGCAGCCCGACGTTGTTGACGAGGATATTCAATCCACCGTATTGGGAGTCAATAAGGTCGAATTTCTCCGCGACCGCGTCTTCGTCGGAGACATCGAAAACTGTCGCGTCAGCGGCACCTCCCGCGGACCTGATATCCGCAACAACGGCCTCCAGCACGGTAGTCGTTCGGCCGTTTATCAACACATGAGCACCGGCTGCCGCAAGACCCTTGGCAATTTCCAGGCCGAGTCCGCGGCCGCTACCGGTTACCAGCGCAACCTGGTCGGCTAGTGTGAATCCCGCAAAAGCCATTGTATTAAGTTACATAGGAAAACTCTGAATTTATTCAGAGTTTCCTGTGATACAAGGTTGTATTAACAAAATCAACAACCGTACGTTGTTG
>JAOTWM010000189.1 GCA_029862885.1 Gammaproteobacteria bacterium | reverse complement strand
GTGCTGACGGCGTCGCGAGCTTGCGATTGGCGTTCTCTCTCGCCAAGGAAGATGCCGGCATTCGTGCGCTCAGGCCGAGCAACGTCATTACCATCAACGGAAAGTGATACCAGCCCGCTCGCCTCGGGAACACGCAAGACGCCTGGCCTCTCGTCCCATTCAAAGCTACCTGAGATTCGGTGACTCCCCGGGCCCAATCGAACATTTGCCGTGCCGCCGCGCATTACAACTTCGGTTGCACGGCCGTTCACCGTTACGCGATGCGGCCAGTATGATGTGTCGCCAGGCAGCGGCAACCATTGATTGTCAGCATAGACGGTCCACTGTTGCGAGAACCGGCCGCTTGTTGCCTCTACCTCAAGCTCGAGAAGGCCGGGCCATGCGCATACGAAATCGCCCTGCTCGGCTGCTGCTCGATTAAAGTAGAACGGACAAGCAAGGTACTCCTTGTCCTTGAGTACCCATTGCTGCCAGTCCTTGAGCTGGTCGGGAACATGGATCTGGGCTGCCGCAGCAAATGCCGGCAGCAACAATGAGATTAGAATCAGTCTGACTAATTTGGACATGACCGTCTCCCGGACATCGTTGCCTCTGACACTATACTTCAACGCAGCGCTGCCGCCGTACGGGTTATCCGATATCGTCAGTAGTGCGGTGGCGGATCCTCCTGAGATGCCTCGCCCGGCATTGAGTCACCAATCGAGCGCACGCGCTCCACCAGCGAACTACACAGTTCCTCCAGTTTCATGATTCTGTCCTGTTGGTTTGTGATGACGTCATTAAGTTCGATCATCAGGTGGTCCTGGTGTGCCAGTTTGGTCTCAATATTGACCAGTCTTTCGTCGCTCATGGTAGCCTCCTGCAACAGCCTGCCTACAATAAACGATGTCACTACTACGTTTCGATCAAATCACGCTCGAGTTCGGTGATCAGCCCATCCTGATCGACGCGGATCTTGCTATTGAGCCCGGCGAACGCGTTTGCCTGATTGGGCGCAATGGTGCGGGCAAATCGACAACGCTCAAGCTCATCAGCGGTGAGATCGAAGCAGACCGCGGTGAGATCGTGCGCAGCGATAACCTGATCGTCAGCGAGCTATCCCAGGCTCTGCCCGATGCCCTCGATCATTACGTCCATGAAGTGGTCCGTTCGGGACTTGCCGACATCAAGAAACTTCTGCGGACATACGAAGAACAGTCGCAGCTCGAACTCGACAAACACGGTTTGCTCGAACTCGAAGCATTGCATGCCAAAATCGATGCGCACGATGGTTGGCACATCGAGCAACACGTCGAAAAGACAATAAGCGATCTCAATCTGCCGGCGGACAAGAAAATGAATGAGCTGTCGGGTGGTTGGAGACGGCGCGTGGCACTTGCAACGGCACTGGTGCAAAAACCCGATCTGCTGTTGCTCGATGAGCCAACGAACCATCTCGACATTGCGACCATCAATTGGCTGGAAGACCGGATCTACTCCTACCCCGGTGCGGTGTTATTTATCACCCACGACCGAGCCTTCTTGCAAAGGCTCGCGACGCGCATCGTTGAAATCGACCGTACAAAACTCACGAGTTGGCCCGGAGACTACCGTAACTTCTTAATTAGAAAGGAGAAAGCGCTCGAGGATGAGGCAACAGCCAACGCCCGATTCGACAAGAAACTCGAGCAGGAAGAAGTATGGATTCGGCAAGGCATCAAGGCACGTCGAACCCGCAACGAGGGGCGTTCTCGCGCGCTTATGAAGATGCGCGAAGAAAGAGGACAGCGCCTGAAGTCCGATGGACGCGCACGAATCACTATCGACGAAGCAGAACAATCCGGGCGCAAAGTCATTCGCGCCCGCAACGTGAGCTATCGCTACACAGATGAACCGCTCATCGAGAATTTCTCGATCAAACTCATGCGCGGCGACCGCATCGGTCTCATCGGCAATAACGGCGTGGGCAAGACCACGCTGTTGCGATTGTTACTGGGAGAACTTGAACCCCAGGCCGGCACACTGAAACACGGCACCAATCTTGAGATTGGCTATTTTGATCAGCTGCGCCAGACGCTGGATCCCGAGAAATCCGTCGCCTACAACGTTGGTGAAGGCCGCACTTATATCAAGCTCAATGGCAAGGATCGGCATGTCGTCGGATACTTAACGGGGTTCCTGTTTGGCCCAAAACGTGCAATGACCCCGGTCAAGGCACTATCAGGCGGTGAGCGAAATCGCGTCATTCTGGCGAAGCTGTTTACGCGACCTGCCAACTTGCTGGTTCTCGATGAGCCGACGAACGATTTGGATATCGAAACACTCGAGGTTCTTGAAGAGAGATTGTGCGAGTACGGCGGCACGCTGATAGTCGTCTCTCATGACCGTGATTTTCTGGACAACGTCGTTACGAGCACCGTGGTATTTGAAGACGATGGTCGCATTCAGGAATACGTCGGCGGCTACAGCGATTGGTTACGCCAGGGTAAACGCCTGGCTGAGGCCGACAATCCTTTCGACGCCGAAGCCCGAAAACGCGCCGCGGCGCAACGTCGCAAGCAGCGAAAAAAGACCAAGCTGAGCTACAAGGACCAGCGCGAGCTCGACCAGTTGCCGGAAGAGATAGAAACCCTGGAGGCGTCAATAGCAACTGTGCACCAGGAAATTGCAGAGCCCAAATTCTACTCACAAGATCCGGAAACGGTTCAAGAGGCATTGCGCAGGCTTGCTGATGCTGAAGAGCAACTGGAATTGCGCGTTGAACGCTGGAGTGAACTCGAGGTTTTGCAGGCCAGCCTGCAATCGACAGAATAAAGTATTTATTCAGAGCCGAGCGTTAAGGTACGCACCTGTTTTCAAACAACTGCAGGAGTTTGTCTTCATCGTTTGCCTGGACAAAGAACTTGTCGAGGTACTTTATTGCCGATTCAATATCGTCCTGAGCGAGCCCTGGTACTTGCCTAATTTCATCCAGAATGTCGGCTCTTCGCGCCTTGATGGCAACAAGTGCAGCCCTTAGAGCTTCAGTGGAAATACAGTAGCCACCATATCGCCTGCGCCTTACATCGGTTTTTCGAAGCAACGGACTGCTCTTGGCGTAGCGAGCATTTACAAGACCCGATAGATCGAAGTCATAAGGCACGTAGTACCGGTATGAACCGATATCGAAAAGATCACCATTGTGACAGCACCTGGTATCTCCGACGGCAGCGACCAAAGACCAATCGGAATTAGAGATAAGGTACTGGAAGATGAAGACAGTAGCGGCCTGGTGTTCGTCGAGTGAACTAAGTGTTACTCCGGCTACCTGGGCGACCTGACCTCCAACTCTGTCCGCCAATTCGGACGCCGACTCGATCAGGAAACCATAACGGTCAAACGAATTGTCCTCAGTGCGCCCGTCCGTATCGGTGTAAGTGATGTGCAGCAAACGCACCTTGTAGCCAATGTCAGAGATGAGATTAAAGATGCGGTAGGCAGCATATTCCTCCAACGTATTGGTTTGATTCGAATCACGCAGGCGGCAATGAGTTACAAGCTTCAGCCTGTCCTGACCTGCAAATACCGATTCCGTAGTGTCGTCTGCCGAAAATTGAATTCGCAGTGGCGGAAAATTGCACACCTTAATGCGGCTTTTGCCACGTACCCGCAGCTTGATTGAATGTTCGACATTGTCAACGCGAAGAATGAAGGGCATCTCCGCACGACTCTCTTTTTTGCGCGTCAATGAACTGAGCGGGCCGATCAAACTGACCTCAAGGACAGTGTCGTCTTCGAACAACGTTGAGGCACCGGCGTGAGAAGCAAAAATCAGTACGATCAAGATTAGTATCTTCTTGCTCATTCGAGGCCTTCTGGCGCGCCCTCGCACCAATTAGATGATAAGCCTGACATAGCAGCAGGACTAGCGCGGGCCAAACGGATCCTGTCTCCGGTAACCTTCGGGTACTGCGAACATCCCCTCGTCGAGATCCTTTTCAGTGACCGAGTCCAGCGACGTTTCTCGCGCGACCACGCCGTTCTTGTAGTCGATCGTGTGTACCGGGAAGCCGTCGATCTCATCCATTAGTTCGCCCGGGTTGATGCGATCGTCGGATCTCATGGGCATCGACTCGGTCATCTTCGTGATGTACGCGGCCATTTTGCGAAACGTTTCGATGACTTCATCTGCACCATCGACCTCATCCAACTCCGCGGCGCAGATATCCTGGACCTTCTCCGCACCCTCGAAGACTGCGTATTGCCGGCACTTGTAGGACTTCCACTCGCCACCACCCATCGCCTCAACCCTGGGGGCAGAAGATGACGGGGCTTGTTGCGCGCTCATGCCCTGCATCTGGCCTTTCATCATCTGTTCCATCATGGCACGCTGTTCCGGCGGCATATTCGCAAGCTGTGCCTGCATCTCTTTCATCACTTCATTCATCTTTGCTGACACTTCGTCGAGCATGGCTTCGTCCATAACGACGTAGCTCTTCTCCCGTTGGTCTATGTACAGAAATTCGTTGCCGAGAAAAATCATCGTGGCCGCTGTCTCGCTTCCATCAGACTGCTCCATACGAATCTTTCCTGACTGCGCGTATATTCTCGACCGCTCAGTCTCCTGCCCAGACGCATCCATCGTCACCAGGTCCATCACCACCCCCGCAAACGCAAGTGGCGACAATAGTAATAGCGTTGAGATCGATGTTGCGACTAACTTCCTCATGGGGATCCTCCTGTATCCACTTTGGGTCTTTTGCGGCCCTTCAGCACTAGTTTAGCCCAATGTCTGGATTCTGGTGTATAGCGGCACCGGCGAGGCAAAAACCGCTTCGAACTGACAGGTTCGCTATCCGCGATTTTCCCTTAATGCACGTCGAATGAACTTTCGAGCAGTAAGATATTGCCTGGTCGTGTTTATCGAAACCCAACGTGAAATCGGATATTTACCAGCCCACAGGAAGACGCCAACATCAAGCAGTTCCCTGTCATCCAGTGAATCGATCGTATCCATCACGCGCTGGAAACCCTGTTTCGGTTTGACGCGGATGGAACGGTAGGACCTCACAAGGAAGATTTGCGATGCACGGGCCAGCTTCGTCGAGCTCGGTGTGCAGCTTTTCATAACTCAGGCGGACCTGGCTTGTTAATTCAGCGCGTATTTTTGGAATCGGCATTAACTTGTATTCGGTGCAAATAAAGTACTCGGAATGCCGTGAAATCTTAGCCTATCGACCGGCCAGCGGCATTGTCAGGCAAAGCGGACCATCAAAGGGAGCGTTTCAGAACCCAGATAGCACTAACGAAATTCTTGTCTATATACTCGTACTCAGCGGCCTGCATCTCTGCATAAGTAAGGATCTCATCGGCGATTTCAGGTCGCCGGGCCGCTATAACTTTGGCGCGCGTAGCGATCATTTCGTCCTCGCCCCTGTCAATAATATCTGCGACGATGACCTCGCGAACCAGTGTATCGCCGCAGGCCGTTAGCCGGGCGATCATATCGGTGTGTTCGGCATACTGCTCGAAGCCTGGGAAATCTGACGATCCACCGTCTTTGATAAAGCCGTCGCTGATTACCATGTATCCACCTGGTTTGACGTACTGGCGGATAACGGAAACCGTCTGATCCAGTGGCCCCAAGACGTCTCCAAGCGCAGCAAATATCGCAACGTCGCGGGGTTCGATCTTCCCCAACAGCTTCAAAATGTCACCGTGAATGAAGTGGCACAGCCCAGATACGTCCTGCCTCTCGGCCAGCTCTTTGCAACTTTCGATGAAAGGTTCGAACAAATCGATCCCGAGAACATTGAGGTTTAGGCCTTGCGCAACTTTAACGGCTACAGCACCTTTTCCGCACCCGAGATCTACGACGGTTGTCGACTTTGTTAGATTGAGATCATCAAGAACGCTGGTAATTGCCTCCGCATTGCCTCCCAATTCTTCCAGGTCCGCGAGCAACTCGGGTAGATAGGGTAGCAACGCGGTGTGGGTTTCGAGCGCATACGCAATCATCTCGTCTTCGGATCGCATGGCTATCATTGTGGTCGATCATTCCATCGGGGCAGCGTCAGCTTGGGGTCATTAGCAGGCCTGTCGGGTCAGTTTAGCCCAATGTCCGGTTCCGGGTGTAAAGCAGCCATTCGGCAAGCCGATTTCGGCAGCCCCTGGCTGAACGTCCGCTTTCACCAATCGCGAACGTTCAGTTTCTCAGAATTAACTTGATTTGAACGGCGGCTAACGGCCACAAGCGGACAGTTGATTCTCCGTGAGAGTAGGAATACATCAAGAGTGTTCAAAAAGATGAAGATCGCCTTGACGTTCCATAATCTTGTACTACTTTTAAATAGAGCGTGCCGTGGCACATCTTCTAAACAATCGGCTTTTTGGCCGCAAAACGTGGGGGTAACATTATGAAGAATAAGTTCACAGATAAGACTCCGGTCAGCTACGCACTACTTGTGTCAGGAATTTTGGCTATAGGTTTGAATGCCGCTGTCGCTGGTGAAGTAGATGGGAAGGGCAACCCGATCCCGGGGGGTACAAAAGGACAATCTGAATGCTCCTATTCGGGTCAACAAGACGATGCGGCAGCAGACGCGGGTTTTTTCAAGGGTGATAGAGTGCAATCCTGGGGGCAGATCCCGAAATGGTTTAGAGACTTCCTGACATCGATAGGAAGTAATCCTGGCGTCGCGTGTAATCCGAAAAAAAGCGGCGGCTAGACGAAATACGAACCGAGAAATCTTTTCGTAAAATGTCCGCCCCGGGTAGGCCAGGGGCGGTCTAATTTGCTGGGTGAACGACCGCATTGGGTCACAAGTGACCCTTTAGGACTAGTTTAGCCCAATGTCTGCTCCCCAGGGTAAAGCAGTCATTCGGAAGTGGCGTTTTCGGTAGTCCCTGGCTGAACGTCTGCTTTTACCCAAAGCGGACGCTCATAACACTCGAAATCGAGCAGATCGAAGGGCGGCTTGCGGCCAGAAGCGGAAGTTGCAAGCACTCACTGACAAAATTGGTACAAGCCGGTCGTCATTCGACTACATACTTTGACAGACTCTCCACCAGAACTTTCTCTCTTGGTTCTCTTGCTCCGTTCGTGATGGACCCTTTCTTGACAGGTGTCCCAACTCGGTAAAGCAAATAAGGCGGTTGTGGTGAGCAGAAACACTGCGTTTACTCAATCCCTTTAGCAAACCTTCCCATACGTCCCAATCGAACCCCGCCAAATTCACTAATCCTTCCTGCGGTGTATTCATTTGACTAATTAGAAGCATGAACGGACTTGCGGCAACCACACCAAGAATGGCTTTCTCGCGCTCGACATTTTCTTGCATTTCTGCAAGTGCCTGCTGGGACCGCTTACTCAATTGGATAGGATGGTCAAACCCGGCGCCCGCTGAACCCTCAAGTCCCTTTGGCGGCTGTATAACCCAGTCATCAGAATTTTTCGGTTCGTTTGGCGGAAATTCTTCGAGCATGCGCTCGCGCTCTTTGTCGGGATCGCAGTGTGGAGGCACTGCACTAGTTACTCGTAAGTTGTCGACCTCCGCATTCTTCATCTCCACCCGGTAGTTTCCCATGGCTTTGTCATACCAATACTGATCTCCTTGTGCTTGATAACTCTTCGCATTCCTTAGACTACCCTCAGCAGACTTGCGAGAAAACTCGGCAGATTTTGTTTCCTGCTTGACGAAATCGTTATAACGCTCAAAGCATTCTTCGCGAGTTTCGCAGTTTGGTGATATCCGACCGCTGTTGACGACTTTCAAGTCAATTCGATAGTAGTCTTGATAGGAATACTGCCATTCGTAATCAGCGCAGTCACACTCGCTGCCATCTGGTCCACAAGGATCGTGTGACCGAGCATAGGCCGACGAACCAATTAACGTGGTGAGAAAAGCGATGTACAAAAAGCGAGCTAACATTTAGAAACCCTATCGTTTGGTCATATCGGGCGGATCACTCATGTGACAACCCCACGTAGTGGAAACTCTTGCCTGTTGCGGAGGACTTTCGTTTGGTTTGGATGGGTAATAGGTAATCCGTATGTATTCCCACGGTTTAGCCAGGGCGCCATGTCGCTTCTTTCCCATGGTGTCGAACCATTCTTGGCAGTTTGCCTCGCCTAGGTAGTCGTTCCACGACGAACCATCATGTGTTACTCGAAGATTCCTGATCGTCGAGCGGTACGTAGTACGCGGTGCGCCGCCATACTCGACACGCCCGGCAAAAACACCCCAGTAATTTCCTCCTCCTCCCTGAAAATGAAATTCGCCATGCTCTCCGTCTCTATTCGTTTTTGACCTCCAGCTTCCAACCAGATTATCTGGATTCTCAAGTCTCTCTCGCTCCCGTTTTTGCCGTTGGCGTTCGGCTTCTGCTGCTTGAGCCCTTTGTTGTTCTTGGCGCTGTTGTTGCTCCCGTTGTCTTTGCTGATCTTGTTCGCGCTGACGCGCCGCACGCGCTTCTTCCGCTGCTGCCGCATCCCTGCCTGACTGCTGAATTATTTCTTCTGTGTCGGCTGCTATTTCGTCAATGGTTCGTCCGCCCGCATGTTCGTCAACAACGCCTGACATTACGCCTACAACTTTCTCGAGCTCTACCATAAACTGTGACGAGCAGCCGCCGATACATAGGATGACCAAACTCGTTACGATGAATTTAGGCAATGAAATATTTGCATAGGACAGTCTAAGAGTTTTCATGGGATGCTCCTTTGATTGCCATGCCCCAGCAGGTCCCTTGATCGAGCAATTATTCTTCTAAGGCATAATAATTTTGTATATGTTCGCGGCAGCCCGGCGGTCTTGGGTCCTTCGGGAGGTCTTCCATGGCTTCTCGGAGGAAGCGAGGACCCGTGGCTTTGCGTCCCTGACTTTCGCCAGGTTTGCCCTGTATTTTTAGCCGAAAACCGGCCGCTATCATATCCACAGGAATGCTCATTCGCTTGATGCAAATGAATCAGCGAGAAAGGCTCGTGGAAAGCGCTCGGTTGCAGGTAATCAGATGACCAGGTGAGTAATCTGCATCATTCGCATGATGCAAATCCATCACCCGTTTTGGGCAGGGGATTCAGATCAGGCCGAATTTTTGTCTGAGGATTGGCGAACGCAATGTCCGCTTTGGGTCACAAGTGGCCCTTCAGGACAAGTTTAGCTGAATGTCCGGTTCCGGGGGTAAAGCAGCCACTGGGAACCCGCATTTTGGAAGGCTACGATTTGAACGCCCGTGAACGGCTGCTTTCACCCAAAGCGGTCATTCAATTCCTCAAAATCAACCGGATTTGAAAGGCAGCTAACGGCTGCGATTTCAACCGGTCGATGCAACACCTAAGCTCTAACTATAGAGCGGGAGGTGTTGATAATGAAGCAGAGAAGGTATTTCACTTAGACCGAG
>JAOTWM010000188.1 GCA_029862885.1 Gammaproteobacteria bacterium | reverse complement strand
AACCGGCGGCGACAATCGGTGAGCCAATCCAGGCCACCACTACAGCGTGCGCGGCGCCCGCCATCGATGCTACCCCAACCGCGAGCCATAACGTCAGCGGCACCAGTGCGATCGCGGTCACACGCTGCCACCACCAGTGGGATACCCCCTCCTTCGCAGAACCGAGTCCACGGGCGCGCGCAATGGGCGTGCGTAAGCTCACGCCACTAACCGTCTCACACGCTGTATCCTACAATCCACACAACAGCCGTCAGCAGCAGGCACCCGATGATTACCGCCCGACCGGATCGGTATACCGTCGGTAACTCGAAGCCGTAACCTAAGTCCCACGCCAAATGCCGAACCCCATTACATAAGTGATAAAACAAAGCCACGGTCCAACCGAGCAAAGCAACCTGGCCAATGAAAGAACCACCCCAGCGCTGGGCAATAAGGTAGGCTTCCGGTCCACTCGCTACGGCTATCAACCACAGTACCCAGACTACCGCCCCCAGACTAAGGACGACTCCGGAGATACGGTGGGTTATGGAGAGAACTGAAGTAAGCTGGAACCGGTAGACCTGCAAATGCGGCGATAGCGGCCGATTACCGGAGTCCAATGGCGATGCGTTCGGCCGCTTGGTGGGATTCAAGACGTACCCTAACAGGGGGTTGAGCGATACTTTCGACAGCGACCCATTCGCGCGCAAATCTCCACAACAGTGCTTTGAACGAATGGACACATAAAATCTAGACTCCGCCTAATTTTTTTAACGGAGCCCTGCCATCGAGTTCCGGCAATCCCGCTGCCGATCCGACCCAAAAGTCGATACAGCGTCCCTTGCATTCCCAGTCTCCATAACGAGTCGGCTCGAGCCTATCACCACTGGCAGGCTCTGACGACGGTTCGGGCATCTCGCGAGTATCGGGCGGCGGTGCTCCATGCGTCACGTCTTCGGCGAATCGCATCGCCGACGATACTGGTGCTATTTTTTTGCGAGATGCGATCGACATCGGTTTTTGTGCATTGCAGTAACATGCTATTGTGAATCGAGCGTCGGCGGAAAGCAAGGCACCTCCGGACTGCCTCGCATGACGCGTAATGCCCTGTTGGAATCGGCTCTCGGCAGCTGGGTCGATTGTCCGATCCGTTGCGGACATAAGAACCGATAATGTTCTAACATCGGGCCGATGGGTCGCTGCAGGACACTAAGTAATGAATTTGGACTGGAAAGCTATCTTACGCACCGACGGCAATAAGATTGCCGGCGCCGAACTGCATTCCGGTGACAACACAGCCGCCGCAGCCCTCGATCAGGCCGTGATGTCGCCGTTGCCGGAACATGCTGTAATCGTGATTCGCGGCAAAGACGCGGCCGAATTTTTGCATGCTCAATTCACAACCGATATTACTAACTGCGATCGCCCGGCTCGTCGCTTCAGCGCTTACTGCAGCCCGGCCGGAAGGGTCTTAGCGACGCTGCATGTCGTGCCCGTCGCAGATGGATTTCTGTTACATGTCCCGAACGCGATTGCCCAGTCCCTGATATCGAAATTACGCATCTACGTGCTACGTGCCGATGTGACGATCGAGACGGGTAACGATACGTGGTTATCTCTCGGCCTCTCCGCACCCAATCTGAGCGACCTTATCGAACCGGTACTAGGTGCCTCGCCTGTCGCAATCGGTTCGGTGCTTTCACAACCGCCGCAATATGGCCTTTACGTCCGCGGTCCGCAGCCGCGAATGATTATGATCGCACCCGCCGATTCCATGATCGAATTGTGGTCGACGCTGCAGACCGAGTTTCATGTCATTGACTCGGGAGCGTGGCGATTGTTCGATATTATGGCCGGAGTACCGCAATTAGACGCCACAACAAGCGACCGGTTTACCGCGCAAGGACTCAATCTGGACCTAATCGATGCGATCGATTTTACGAAAGGCTGTTATCCGGGGCAGGAAATTATCGCGCGCGTGCACTATCGCGGTCGGACCAAACAACGGATGTTTCGGTTTCGCGTCGAAACGGACCGCATCCCCGCCCCGGGAGAATTGGTGTATGACTCTAAGCGCCCGGACCAGACAGGAGGATATGTGCTGAGCGCGGCACGTGCGCCGGATGGCGGCACCGAGTTGCTGGCGGTATTGCGCATCGCCGATTGGCGAAACGGAGATCTGTGTCTGGAATCCATTACCGGACCGGTTCTGGAATCGCTGTCACTGCCGTATTCGATTCCGGAAGTTGCAGACGCTACGAGTTAATGATTGACGGGTTTGTCGATAACCTGAAAAAATGTTTCGCCTGCTTTAATCATCCCGAGTCCGGAACGGGCCCGTTCCTCTATCGCCTGATTACCGGTCTTAAGATCCACGACCTCGGCCATGAACGCTTGATTGCGCTCATGCAGGGCGAGATTTTCGGTACGGGTCTCATCGACCGCACGTTGCAAACGCCATAAATCGATAACACCATCCTTGCCACCCCACAGCGTGTATTGCATGCCGACCGTGAGCGCAACCAAAATTGCCATTACTAAGCGTGTTGCCAATGTCATGATTTCAATGGCATGCGGAACCTGGCAAGTGCGAAAACGCATTCCTGCCACGATAAACCGATCTATCGCCAAGCTGGTCTTCGATCTCCAGTAAACGATTATACTTTGCAACCCGTTCTGAGCGGCACAATGATCCCGTCTTAATCTGTTCAGCACCGGTGGCCACCGCCAAATCCGCGATGGTGGTGTCTTCGGTTTCACCGGATCGGTGCGAAATGGTAACCCCATATCCGGCTTGCTGCGCAAGGCGGATCGCCTCGAGGGTTTCGGTAACGGTTCCTATTTGATTGAGTTTTATCAAGATCGAATTGCCAACGCCAGAGTCAATACCGCGCTGTAGCAGTTCTGAATTAGTCACGAATAAATCATCACCGGTCAACTGAATACGGTCACCCATGCGCATCGTAAGCTGCCGCCAGCCGTCCCAATCATTTTCCGCCATACCGTCCTCTATCGACACGATCGGGTAGCGCTCGCTCCATCCGCACAAAATATCCACAAACTCATCGGCCTCAAATTCCTGCCCCTCGGCCGTTAAGGTGTAATTCGGTTGCTCGTAAAATTCCGAGCTGGCCACATCCAATGCCAACAGGACATCTTCTCCGGGCCGGTACTCCGCTTGTTCTATGGCACGCATCACCAAATCAAACGCCTCGACATTAGAACCGATGTCGGGCGCAAACCCCCCTTCGTCACCGACGCCGGTGCTGAGTCCGCGGGCATTGAGTACATCGCGCAACGCGTGAAATATTTCTGCTCCACAACGCAAGCTCTCGCGGAAACTATCGAAACCAACCGGCACCACCATAAATTCCTGAAAATCGATGCGGTTATCGGCATGGGCGCCGCCATTGATGATATTCATCTGCGGCACCGGCAATGCACCTGCATCAACGTTCGCTAAATATGCAAACAGTGGTACTTGCGCGCTGGCCGCCGCGGCATGCGCCACCGCAAGGGATACACCAAGAATTGCATTAGCGCCTAATCGGGCTTTGTTCGAGGTGCCGTCAAGATCCACCATAAGTCGATCGACCTGCGCTTGATCATTGGCGTTCTCGCCGATAACGGCTTTGCAAATCGGGCCGTTCACATTTGCAATCGCGTTCAAAACCCCTTTGCCGCGATAGCGCTTTGGGTCATGATCGCGCAGCTCTAACGCCTCACGGATACCGGTCGATGCGCCAGACGGAACCGCCGCCCGCCCTAGCGCGCCGTCACTCAAACTGACTTCACAAGCCACGGTCGGGTTACCCCGTGAGTCGAGAATCTCCCAGGCACGAACCCCGGCAATAGTCGCGGCGTTCATGCCGACGCGCTGTTCAATACCGGCGTCACCTCGGGTACAGCCGTTTTTACAACCCGATCGATGCGTTGCAATTGCGTGAGTAAGGCTTCGAGGAGGTGCAACGGCCACGAATTAGGGCCGTCGCTGAGGGCCGCGTCTGGATCGGGATGAGTCTCCATGAACAACCCCGAAATTCCGCAGGCCACGGCCGCACGCGCCAATACCGGCACATATTCGCGCTGCCCGGCGGAACGATCGCCGCCGGCACCCGGCAACTGCACCGAATGGGTCGCGTCAAACACGACCGGCACGCCGATCTCGTTCAATATCGACAATGACCGCATATCCACAACAAGGTTATTATAGCCAAAGCTCGTTCCGCGCTCGCACACCAATACTCGTTGACCGCCCCCGACCTCTTCCGCTTTCGCCACTACGTGTTGCATCTCGCCGGGCGACAGAAACTGACCTTTCTTGATATTCACAAGCTTACCGCTGCGTGCCGCTGCCTGGATAATATCTGTCTGCCGGCATAAAAATGCGGGCGTCTGCAATACGTCGACCACCGACGATGCGGCCTCAACATCCGCTACGCTGTGTACATCGGTCAATACCGGCACGCCGACGGTATCACGTACCGTTTGTAATACCGCCAAACCCTCGTCCAACCCCGGGCCCCGGTAGGATTCGCCCGACGTACGATTCGCTTTGTCGTAAGACGATTTGTACACAAAAGGAATATCTAGGCGCTGCGTAATTTCACGCAATCGACCCGCGGTGTCGACGGCAAAACTTTCCGACTCGATCACACAGGGCCCCGCGATCAAAAATAGTGGGCGTGATCCGCCGATTTCGCAATCTGCGATGATCACCGTGCAGCGACTCGTCGCGTCACCGTTGCAGCATCGGACCGATGGGCCCTTGCGGCCCTTATAAACCCCGAAAACAAGCAATGCCCGCGACGCGGTGTCGATGTAAACTCAGGGTGAAACTGACAGCCGATAAACCATGGGTGACCGCGCAATTCCACCGTTTCCACTAATCCGTCATGGGAAACGCCGGAAATTACCAAGCCGTGTTGCTCTAGTTGTTGTCGATAGCGGTTGTTAAACTCATAACGATGCCGGTAGCGTTCGCGAATTTCGTCAGCGCCGTAAAGTCCACGCACCAATGTACTGGATCGCAACAAACAGGCCTGCCCGCCGAGCCGCATCGTGCCACCCATATCGGCGTCGATATTCCGAGTTTCCAAGGTGCCGTCGTCCGTCGTCCATTCGGTGATCAATGCGATGACCGGATTCGGCGTCGCGCGGTCGAACTCGGTACTGTGGGCGCCTTCGAGCCCCGCGACGTTTCGCGAAAACTCGATCACGGCAACCTGCATGCCGAGGCAAATACCCAAATACGGAATCTCGTTTTCCCGTGCGTATTTCACCGCGGCGATTTTGCCGTCGATACCGCGCTCTCCGAATCCGCCCGGCACCAGAATAGCGTCAACATCGTGCAGCACATCGAGGCCGTTTTGCTGTAAGTCCTCTGAGTCGACGTAACGAACGCAGGTTCGAGTCGAGGTATGCACCCCGGCGTGAGCGAGTGCCTCGCTGAGGGATTTATAGGACTCAGTAAGGTTTACGTATTTTCCGACCAACGCGACGGTGACCTCGCCCTCCGGATGCTGGGCGCGCTTCACAACCCGGTTCCATTCCGATAAATTCGCGGCCGGCGCATCTATCTGTAATTGCCTGAGAACGATATCGTCGAGATCCTGCTCGGTGTACAAGGCGGGAATTTTATAAATATTGTCAACATCGACGGCTGAAATCACCGCTTGCTCGGGAACGTTAGTAAACAGCGCAATCTTGCGGCGCGCCTCCTCGGGCAAATTGCGGCTTAGCCGACATAAAACGATATCGGGTTGAATGCCGATGCTGCGGAGTTCCTTAACTGAATGCTGAGTCGGTTTAGTTTTGATTTCGTCAGCCGACTGCAACTCGGGCACTAAAGTTAAATGAACGAATAAGGTATTTTCGCGTCCGAGTTCAATACGCAACTGTCGAATCGCCTCAAGGAACGGCAACGACTCGATATCGCCTACCGTGCCGCCGATCTCGATCAACGCAATCTGCGCCTCATGAGTGCCGGTTTTGATGCACTGTTTAATCTCGTCAGTGATATGAGGAATTACCTGAACGGTTCCCCCTAAGTATTCACCCCGTCGCTCCTTTTTAATCACTCGCTCATAGATCTGCCCGGTCGTAAAATTATTGCGTCGACCCATCGTGGTCTCTACGAATCGCTCGTAGTGGCCGAGATCCAAATCGGTCTCCGCGCCGTCGTCGGTGACATACACTTCACCATGCTGGAACGGACTCATCGTGCCGGGATCAACATTGATGTACGGGTCCAGTTTCATGAATGTAACTTTGAGTTGGCGAGCCTCCAGCAGTGCACCGAGCGAAGCCGCTGCGATGCCTTTGCCGAGAGATGAAACGACGCCGCCTGTGACAAAGATATACTTGGTCATGATTCACACACCGACCGGTTGAGTTGAGGGTGTAATTGTCGACGATGGGTTATGGGCACCACTTCCATCGCTAACCGGCGGCACACCCGTGGGCCGGGCCGGCCCGGAGACTCCGAACCACACGGCGCTACACGATACCAGAGCGGCCTGCCTGGCTCAATCGGAACGTTCTGACGACCGCCCAGATTGGCCCGTTTCGGCAATCGCGAGCGGCTCAACGCGAATTTCGACCCCCGATTCGCCCGGAGGCGCCACAAACGGCACGCACACCAGCAGTCCCGGAATTGCCACCACCTCGTCGTCGCTAAACAACAGGGGTAAGCGCTGGCGTTCCCAGGGCGGCACTCCGAGTGTTTGATAAACATGTTTAACGGTATGCCGGTGGCGGCGCTCTGGAAGCCGGCACCGCTCCCCACCACGCCGTTTGCGCACGGTCATGGTGCGGACATGTTGCTGGCCAATCCCCCGGCCTCGGGCCGGCACTGGCACAAGGCGTACGCCAAGCGCGTCCAACAATAACGGCGCGTCCCCGTTCCAGTCTTCTCGGTCGAAACCGCCTTCGAATCCATCCGTTCCGTCCACATACATTCGGCCTCGGTAGCAGCGAACGGCGACCCCGGCCCAACTGACCACACCGTGAGGCTTGCCGTTCGGACCCAACAGCTGACGAAAAATCTCCTCCATTACGCGAGTTCTAGGCACCGGATATCCACAATCACCAACCCATTGCCGCAGCGCCAGCTCCGCTCGCGAGCGGGGCAACGACCGCAAACCAGGCGCTGATAGCACCCGATGCCGAGCAAGTACCGCTCCGCCGGGATCGGTCGTACAGGCTTCGATATCCACCCGCGTTATTTCTTGTAGGACCGCCTCGGCACGATCGAGATGCCGGGCGCTGCGGGCAATGGATCCGGCCGCATTGGGCCAACGATCACACAATACCGGCAACACGCGGTGCCGTACGATATTACGGTCAAAATGCAGTTCATAGTTGCCGGGATCGTCTATCCATGCAAGACCGTGAATCCGCGCGTAGTCATTCAGCGACGCGCGATCAAACCGTAACAGCGGTCGCAGCAAACGACCATCGGCAAAATCTCGACTTTCCCGAATCCCGCCCAGGCCCCGTAAGCCGCTTCCGCGCAACAACCTTAGTATGACAGTTTCGGCCTGATCGTCCTGGGTGTGCCCGGTCAGTAAAATTTGTCCCGGCAACATCGCTTGCGACAACCAGCCATAACGCGCACTGCGCGCTCGGGCTTCGAGATTACCGTCACCGCAGCGATTGATACCAAGCGCTGACGTCCGGAATTCGATATTCAACGCATCGCACACCCGCCGACAGTGGCGGACCCAATCGACTGACTCCGGCACCAGCCCGTGGTCGGCGTGCAATGCCGTCAGTGTAATGGGGTATTGGCCCCGTAACTTTTCAGTCGCATGCAGCAGCACGTGGGAATCCATTCCGCCACTGTAGGCCACACACAAATGCGCGTGCGACTCCACCCGCAATTCGTCGAATAAAATCTGTCCTAGAACGTCGACCGAGAAAACCGTCCGGATCAATGACATCGAATCGGTTGTATCATTCCGCTTCGAATTTTCCGTATGCCATAAGTCGCTGCAAACGTGAATCTAATAATTCCTCCAACGGCTTGGCGCACAACATATGCAGGTTGTTTCGCAATGCATCGCGGATACTATCGCTAGCTTGATCGACGTCGCGATGTGCTCCGCCTAATGGCTCATCGATAACGGCATCGATGATGCCACGTTCTTTTAGGCTTTTTGTTGTCACACCCATCGCCTCGGCCGCGTCGGCGGCACGCCCCGAGTCCTTCCATAATATCGACGCACAGCCCTCTGGCGAAATGACCGAATAAGTCGCGTATTCCATCATCAATAATCGATCCGCCACTCCTATGGCCAAGGCACCACCCGAACCACCCTCACCGATCACCAGCGACAAAATCGGGGTCTTGAGCTCCACCATCAAATACAGGCTCTGCGCGATCGCATGACTCTGCCCGCGCTCTTCCGCACCCACCCCAGGATAGGCACCCGGAGTATCAATAAAGGTGATGACTGGCATTTGGAATTTTTCGGCGAGCCGCATGATTCGCTGCGCTTTGCGGTAACCTTCCGGCTTAGGCATGCCAAAATTGCGAAACACCTTTTGCGTTGTGTCGCGCCCTTTCTGATGGCCGACGATCGCAACTGAGGCACCCTCGAAACGCGCAACTCCCGCTACGATGGCGTTGTCGTCGGCAAACATTCGGTCACCGTGAAGTTCCTCAAAATCCGTAAATAAACGATCGATGTAATCCAGCGAATATGGCCTTAGCGGGTGCCTTGCAATTTGCGTGACCTGCCATGACGACAACGACGCGAAAATACTTTCAGTCAGCTTTTCGCTTTTTCTTTCCAACCGCGCAATTTCGTCGCTAATATTCAATTCGCCGTTCGCGCTCACATGCCGCAGTTCTTCGATCTTGGCCTGCAGCTCGGCGATCGGTTTTTCGAATTCAAGAAAATTGCCGGTCATGGAATAATTATGCACAATATGGGCGGACGGGATCGTAGTATAACCGATCCCGACAATGCCTAACCGCTGGCCCGTAGCCGTGATTTCGCTCGGGGATAATTGCTATTACTGAAGCCGTTACCAGCTTCTGCGTAAAGCTCGCGTACTGCATAACGTATTGATAGATTATCGTATCCGACGATCGTTGCGAGTTCCTCTATCACTGCCGACTTGGGGTGGATAGACCAGTCCTGTCCGCAAAATAGATCCGCTTGATCGCCATTCGCGCTTATGTAACGTACTACGATCCGACAGCGGCCGCCGCGGTGTGGCGCCACTACATCGCGAATCCTACCCATACATTCACCCGCCGCTTGGGTAGCCTCGATTCGCACCGCAATTTGATCCACAAATCGTTCGCGAAGGGTACTTAAATCGTAGACGTGTTCAGCGCGCATTTGGTAGCCGCCCGTATATTCGTCTGCGCTGATCTCACCAA
>JAOTWM010000706.1 GCA_029862885.1 Gammaproteobacteria bacterium | reverse complement strand
TCGATGGCGTCGTCCGCTTGCTCCAATTCGATAAGCACATACCCCAGATTGTTCAGAGCTTTGGCGTAATTGGGATTTAGCGACAGCGCCTGGCGAAATTCGTCAGCGGCCTGTTGGAAGCGTTTGTCTTTTACGAATTGCAATCCGCGGCGATTACACTCGACCGCCTGTTTAAGAACTTGCTGCGACACATGCCCGCTGTCCGACCCAATGTTGCGCGCGGTATCGATTGGCGGCATGGTACTGGCGCGCTCGATGGTGTCCTGCGCAAAACCCACTACGGTCGGATAACGAATCCCGGGCAGTATCTGCACGTCGAAAATTTCCTCGACACTGGTTTCGAATTCAAGCTGCCCGACAATATTGCCGCTCGCGATATCGACAATGCCAATGCCGCAGTGGCGCACGCGCTCATCGCCGGCGATGGGCACGCCGCCAAAGATTTCCTGCTCTCGAATTTTCGACAAACCGACGAACGCATAGCCGCCGCAAAATGCGAGGCCGCGCGTATAACCGTTGAATCGGGCCACTGGATCTTTGCGGCCATCCGCATCGATAGCCAGCAAAGCGCCGTTGCCTGAATCCAACACCCACAAGCGATCCCGATACCATCGAGGTGAATGCGGCATCGACAGATCCTGAGCGACCACCTCGCCGCTGCCTACATGCATCACCACGCCACCACCATCTTTGTTTTCCCGCCAACCTTGCGGGGAATCGGTCTGGCCGAACATGGTCACGTACCCCGGCGCCCCATTTACCATCGCCAATCCGTTTAGATGGCAGCGGTCGTGCCGTGCCAGTTTACTGATGAACGGCGGTTTCCAACGCGGCACGAAACTGAAATCCGAGTCGATGGTGCACAAACAGGAAAACAACGTGTTTACGCACCAGAGCTCGTCACCCCCCCAGGCGATTTCGTGAATATCGATATTACTGGTGACGTGAGAGGTGCGCGGGATATAACACGCATCGTACGTGTCTTTGGGTTCTATTTTTGGCGCCAAAATTGCCTCGTTGTGCAAAAACCAGATCTGATAACGAGTGGCGATGGCCAGACGGGTTCGGTCCGCCGCGATACCCATCGCCTTGTCGAAGGTTCTGGGCAACATGGCCAAGCGGCCGTGCTTAGCCCGGAACACGCACAATTTTCCCGCTTGATAGGTGGAAACAAGAAGGGTAGCGCCGAGCCGCTCCAGCAGCTCGCATGCAACCCCGGAATGAACATAACGAAACGGTTTTTCGTCTTCGGCTGTCGAGGAGCCGCTACCCGGAGATTCGGAGTTGATTTCAGTTTTAAATGCCATTAGGGACGAACGGAATAATTTTTCGGGCGAGCCGCGCTAATGTAACAAAGAATGACGGACATCTAGTATCGATTGCCTATTTTACGATCCTGCCTCCCCCATTACCTGGCTATAATTAAGAAGTGTCCCCCAGATCCCAACAGGACGGTGATGGACGGAGAACCCGCTTTCGATCCTGAGAAGGCTTTCGAAATCAGCGAAGCATCCTGCGAATGGACCGTCAGGGCAATGACGGTCCTGAAGACCCGTTTGAAAGTCAATATCAAGCTCCATCACCGCGATAACCTGATCAGAGACGGCCATATCTTTCTGTTCAACCATTTTGCGCGGTTCGAAACATTTATCCCCCAATATCTGATTTATCTTGAAACCGGTGCATTTTGCCGGTCCATCGCCGCCAAGGAATTCTTTAAAGACGACGACCGATTCGGCAAATACCTAAGGTCTCTGGGCGGGATTCCGAACGATTACGAACGCATCCTTCCGTTTCTCGCCGAAGAAATCTTAAGAGGGCGAAAAGTCATCGTTTTTCCCGAAGGCGGCATGGTCAAGGATCGCCGGGTGCTCGATCGCACGGGGTCGTATAGCGTCTATTCGCGCAGTTCCCGCGAACGACGCAAGCACCATGCCGGTGCCGCCGTACTTGCCCTGACGCTGAGCGCGTTCAAAGCCGGAGTCAAGGAAATAGACAAATCCGGCAATACGAACGAATTGGAACGCTGGGCTGGAATTTTGAACATGGAAAGCGTGGACGCTTTGCGCAATGCGATCCACGAATCCACCACGGTCGT
>JAOTWM010000187.1 GCA_029862885.1 Gammaproteobacteria bacterium | reverse complement strand
CGCAATCTGGATCGATATGCGGGCAACGGGTGTCGATGTGTTGATCAGCGCGCCGCAAAAAGGCTGGACCGCTTCGCCGTGCGCGGGCCTGGTGATGTTAAGCGCACAGGCGATGGAGCGAATTCAATCCACCCAAAGCTCGAGCTTCGCGTGCGACCTATTAAAGTGGCTACAAATCATGCAAGCCTACGAAAACGGTGGCCACGCCTACCACGCCACGATGCCTACGGACGGACTCGCCACATTTCGCGACGTAATGAAGCAGACCCAGGAATATGGCTTCGATAAAGTGCGCGCCGAACAACAAGAGCTTGGCGACCGAGTGCGGGGGCTGTTGGAAAGCAAGGGTTTCAAAAGCGTGGCGGCCGAGGGATTTCAAGCCCCGGGCGTAGTGGTCTGCTACACCGACGATCCGGAGATACAAAACGGTAAAAAGTTTCTGACCCAGGGCTTGCAAATCGCCGCGGGTGTACCGTTGCAGTGCGACGAACCCGTAGATTTCAAAACCTTTAGGCTCGGTTTGTTTGGACTCGACAAACTCCACCATGTCGAACGTACCGTTGATAATCTCAGGATCGCGCTCGACGCACTCGACTAATTTCGGCGGTGGCGACACAGGGCCGTCGGAATTTTACATGGATACACCAGAAACGTCGCTCAGAAGTCTTGACCGGATCGAGCGCGCCGATCTTCGCATGGATTTTATGCTGTGAACCTCTCGGAGTTGCTGGAAAAACGCAGCGCATCACATTCCGATAAGAAATTTCTATTGTTCGAGCGCCAGCCTCATACAGGTGTTGATGGTGTTGAAGCGGCTCCGCCCTTCAGACTCTCGCTAACCTACGCGGAGTTTAATGACCGGGTGAACCAGTCATGCCATTACCTTGCCTCTCTCGGCTTACGCGAGGGCGACGTTTTTAACCTGCACCTTCCGAACTGCGTTGGATTCGTGGTCCTCTGGTTCGCCGCGGCCAGGCTGGGGGCGGCAATAATGCCAACCAATGTGCTGGCGTCTGCCGAAGAAATGGCATATTTGCTGGGGCATTCGGAATCGAAGATTTCCTTTACGACGCGATCGCACTTCAATACTCTCGAACATTGCCGGGAAAAACTTGATCGCATGGAGCAGGTGATCTGCTGCGACCCTTATAGCAACGATCCCAATCCCGATGCATTCGAAGCCAAGGTCACGGAATTCTCTGATCACCCATTTACCTGTCCCGCCAAACCCAGGGACCTTGCGGCAATTATGTATACCTCGGGCACCACATCGAAACCGAAGGGGGTTATGGTGACTCATGCTAATTACATCAAGGCCGGGCAGACTGTTGCCGATGCCATCGAGCTAACCACGGATGACCGACAATTTGTAGTGTTACCGCTGTTCCACGGTAATGCTCAGTACTACTCCACTATGAGCGCTCTGCTTACGGGAGCAAGTATCGCTCTGATGGATCGATTCAGCGCCAGCCGATACTTCGACAAATGCATTGAATATGAGTGCACCGTGGCGAGTTTGTTCGCAGCGCCGATGCGGATGATTCTTGCCCAACCCTCCCGCGAGGAGCACCGCGATAACGTGCTCAGGGTGGTGATCTATGCTCAAAACATTACCCGCCAACAAATGGAAAATTGGCACGAACGGTTCGATGCGCCACTCAGTCAGCTCTGGGGCATGACTGAAACCATGGGGCCGCCGCTGATGAATCCGCTGCACGCTGAGCGCCGAAATTGGACTGTGGGTAAACCCGTTGGCGGGTATGAAGTGCGCCTGGTTAACCCGGATGGAAGCGAAGTACCGGTTGGTCAACCGGGCGAAATCGCCGTGAAAGGAATCCCGGGCGAAACCATTATGGACGGGTATTTTAAAAACGAACAGGCGACCCGCGAAACCATTCGTGGTAATTGGCTCTATAGCGGCGATAACGCGGTGCAGGACGATCAGGGATATTTTCGATTTGTTGACCGCGTCAAAGATATGATCAAACGCTCCGGGGAAAATGTTTCTGCCGGGGAGGTGGAATCGGTGTTGTTACAGCATTCTGCTGTATTTGAGTGTGCCGTGATTGGATTACCGGATGAAATGCGGGATGAACAGATTGTGGGGGTCGTGGTGCTGCACAAGGGCAGCCACGTGAATGAAGCGGACCTGATTGCATTCTGTGCCCAAACACTGGCAGCGTTCAGGGTGCCGCAACAGATCGTATTCGAAACGACATTGCCAAAAACATCCGTAGGCAAGATTCAGAAACACCTAATCCGGGCAAGATTGATAGATAACATTGCTTAATCTGATTAGTCTGGGGCACTCAAGAGTTTATCGTTAGAAATCTCGGCAAAAGTCATGACTGATAAATTTGGGCCCACATTAATCAACCTCCGTAGGCAATAGCCGGGCAACGATGCCAATTACGGCCGCTTAAACAATCCCAGACGATCATGGCATCCAGGGAATTGGGCATTTATACTTGCTCCATACCGTCAGGTCAGTATCGATCCTAGCGATTTCGCTACAGGCGGCCGACGCGCTACTCTTTGCGACTCCGTGATGTCAATAACCAAGCCGACGACATATGAAACATTTTGCACGAGCGTTCTCGTTCGAGGGTTAGCAGCGGATGACCAACGGATGATTTTCTATCGTGGGTCCGTCATTCAAATCCACGATGGCGACGCGATCATTACGGAGGGGCAGGCAAACACCGCGCTATATGTTGTGCTTAGCGGGGAACTTCACGTGAGTCTTCCGGACCGAATGGGCCGTGTAACCGGCATTTCTCTCGCCGCCCGCCGGCCCGGTGAGTGCGTCGGCGAGTATTCGTTTCTGGATCATCGGCCAGCATCGGCATCGGTGCGTGCCAACCAACCCACCGAATTGTTTAAGATCACCCACCAGGCCTTCGAGGGGCTTCTAGGCGCACACTCTGACGTTGCGCGGCAGGTCTATCGCAATCTGCTTGTCGCTCTAGTCGACAGGCTACGTGCGAGCAACGCGGAGCTCGACCTGTTCCGGATTTGAAGGCGCATTACCAACCGGTCATACGCCGTACCGACCGGCAATTGTCGATGGGTGTTCATTCGACAGGATGATTTTTCGGATGCTCCAGATTTGCAGAATTATTTCGCCGTTATGCCAATTGGAATCGCCTTATGAACGCTAGGGCCGCAATCGATTACGATCACCTCGCGGCCGACTATGCGAATCACCGTACGGTAAATCCTGAGGTGGTGCGTAGTCTCATTTCGGACGCACGCCTAACGACGGAGTCACGAGTGCTCGAGATTGGATGTGGTACTGCGAACTATACCGTCGCACTTCATGTTGCCACTCAGTGTCAATGTTCCGGAATCGACCCGTCGCCGGAGATGCTCCGCAGGGCATCGAAAGACAACGAATCGATAAGTCTTCAACCCGGTAGAGCGGAACAACTTGAGTTTCCCGGGGCGCGATTTGACTTGGTATTTTCGGTGGATGTCATTCACCATGTCGAAGACCGCGGCAAGGCACTTCAGGAGGCATACCGCGTACTCGCGCCGCATGGGAGGCTTTGCACTGTCACCGATTCCGCGTCGATCATCCGCAACCGTCAGCCCCTTGCCGCTTATTTCCCAGACACGATTGATATCGAGCTATCGCGATACCCGTCCGTGGGAAAATTAAAGGTTCTTATGGGCGCCACGGGCTTTGTTGATATCGGGGAAACAACCGTTGAGTGCTCTTACTCGATAGAGGATATCCAAGCCTACCGTGACAAGGCGTTCTCCTCTCTGCATTATATTAGTGAACGCGCGTTTCGGGATGGCATTAAGAGCATGGAACGGGATTTGAAGAACGGGCCAATACCTTGCGCGTCACGCTACACGATGCTTTGGGGACGTAAGCCGGCCGCGTGAAATTAGCTTGCGAAGCATGAATTCTGCCCTTGGATTCATGAAAAGGTTGTGCCTAAATACACGACCTCGGGCAAACAGAAATACCATCTAGCAGCGCTTGACGGAGCGGAAATGTGAAAATCGGTTTTATCGGTCTGGGCAATGTGGGCGGAAAATTAGCCGGGAGTTTGCTGCGCAACGGCTATGAATTGACAGTGCGCGACCTCGATCGCGCCGCAGCGCAACCGTTTCTCGATAAGGGCGCACAATGGGCCGAAACGCCAAAGCAGATGGCTGAGGCCGTCGATATGACCATAACCTGTCTGCCCTCCCCGGCCGCGAGTGCGGCGGTCATGGAAGCGGACGACGGCATATTGGCGGGGCTTGGCGCAGGCAAAATATGGGCCGAGATGAGCACGACCGACGAACAGGAAGTGTTGCGCCTCGGCAAGCTCGTCAACGCGCAGCTCGCCGAGCCGGTGGACTGCCCTGTATCCGGCGGTTGCCATCGGGCCGCGACCGGCAATATCGCCATCTTTGCGGGCTGCGAACGCGACACATTCGAACGGATATTGCCGGCGCTAACCACCATGGGGCGCCGAATCCTGCATACCGGCCCCCTTGGATCCGCGTCAATACTGAAGGTGGTCACTAATTATCTCGCCACCGCCAATCTCGTCACCTTATGCGAAGCGTTGGTTACTGCGAAGAAATCCGGCATGGATCTCAACACCACCTACGAAGCCATCCGTGTATCGTCCGGTAATTCGTTCGTCCATGAAACGGAAAGCCAGGTCATTCTCAACGGCAGCCGTGACATCAATTTCACGATGGACCTCGTTGCTAAAGATATCGGGCTTTTTCAAACGCTAGCGGATCGCGCCGAGATACCGTTGGAAGTAGCGCCTGTGCTAGTCGAAATTTTCAAAAATGGGTGCGAACGCTACGGCGATCGCGAGTACTCCCCCAACATTATTAGACGATTGGAAGAAGCCTGTGATGTGTCGATTCGTGCACCTGGGTTTCCCGCGGAAATACTGGACGACGAGCCCGAGGAGCCCGGGTACGAGGTAATTCCAAAAGCTCAAGAACACCACATTGACGAGGGCCGTCGCTAGCGGATAACCGCCAATCAAAACAAAATCAAATTTATGGGCCGACCGCTACGTAACTCGGCCAGCCGAAAGGGACCATTCAGTCGCGATATCGCGCCTTTAGTGCCATCGAACCCCCCGAAAACATTGCTTAAACCGCGTTTTTGGGCTACTAAGATAACAATCCAGGGATACGATTATTTGCCTACGAGGCTATTCTGAAACGATGAAATCACTCGCAAAATTACTGATTTGCCCGTTACTTGTGGGCTCCCCGGTCACCGCCTTCGCATTGGGATTGGGCTCGCTGCAGGTTCACTCCGGATTTGAAGAGGCGCTGGACGCGGAAATCGATCTCCGGTCCGTGGACCCGGAAACGGCAGCCGAGTTGAAGGTGACCCTTGCATCGCCGGAAGAATTTTCGCAGGCCGGCGTTGATCGAGGCGCACATCTAATGGCAATTGAGTTCGAAATCTCGCAGGACTCGAACGGCAACACGACCGCACGGCTTACGACGGTGCAGCCGTTCAGAGAACCGGTTTTGCATATTCTCGTGGTTGCGGAGTGGCCAGGAGGCCGGCTCGCACGCGAGTACACCGAATTGATACAACCGCCGGATTTGCTGAGCGATCAGGAAACGGCTGCCGCAGACCAAGAAATTCCGGAGGCGAGTGAAATGTTGGCAGCGACGACACAATCGGTTACGGAATCGGCCACCACCGCTGAACAGAGCGAGGCCGCAAGCATGTCGCCGCAACCGTCACCGGCCGAGAATGTCGAGACCACGTTCGGGCCCACGAAAAAGGGTGACACGTTAGCGGCAATCGCGGCTTGGGCGCTGACAATAAATAGCGGCGGCGATGTCACCGACGCACAGATGATCGTTGCATTATTACACGATAATCCGGACGCGTTTATCGATGGCGACGTCAACTTATTGAAGGTGGGACAATTACTCTCGTTACCTTCCGTGGAGACAATTTCAGCCACGTCGCCACAACAGGCCTCTAAATTCATTGCCGATCAGTACGCCGCATTCAAGGAGCGCAGTCGCGCCCTCGGATCCGCTTCCATGGATGTGGCTTCCGCGCGACCGGAATCGAGTTCGGATACGGCAGCCGCTGCCGCCAACAATGCGATGACAACCGACGAGGAAACGGCGATGGTTGAAAAAGCCGATCAACTCCGCGGTGAAGTCTCGACCTTGGAACAAGAGCTGTCGTCCCGCGAAGTACAAAACAAGGATCTTCAAAGCAAAGTCGATAAACTCGAAAAAGAATTGAAGGATACGATTCGCTTGACTAAGGCTAGCGACGAAAAACTGGCCGAAATTGTCAATCAGTAGTTGATTGGCACCCGGGCAGACGCCCGGATGACGTTGTAGTCGAGTCGCTTAGCTCGCGTATCCGTGTGGATGGGTCTGGTGCCACTGCCACGCATTTGCGACTATCGTCTCGATTTTCGAACACGTCGGTTGCCAACCCAGCGCCGCAATAAGTTTTTGTGGATCGGCCACGAGCCGCGCCGGATCGCCCGGGCGCCGCGGCGCAATTTTATGTTCGATCGACCGGCCGGTGACGCGCTCGGCTACCGCAATCACCTCCAGCACTGAGTAACCCGTGCCGGTTCCGATGTTATAGACTTGGGCCGTGCCCGAATCGATCCGTTGCAATGTCGCCCAATGCGCCGATGCAAGGTCATCGACATGGATATAGTCGCGAATACAGGTGCCGTCAGGCGTGTCATAATCGTTGCCGTAAACCTGTAACGTCTCCTTTTGGCCGAGCGCACACTGCAGGACCAATGGCAGCAAATGCGGCTCCGGGTCGTGATCCTCGCCGTGCTGGCCATCCGCCGCCGCACCGGCGGCATTGAAGTAACGCAACAAGGTGTAACCGAATCCGTAGGCCGCGGCACAATCACGGATCATCCACTCCACGGCTAACTTGGTGCGCCCGTAAGGATTGACCGGCTCCTGAGGTAAAGACTCGCTAATCAGGTCGTGGCCCGTGATGCCATAGGTCGCGCAGGTGCTGCTGAACACCAGGCGCGAGACCCCGGTGCTACGCATCGCTTGTAGAACCGACAAACTGCCCGCCACATTGTTTTCGTAGTAACGCTGCGGATGAATAACCGATTCCCCCACGTAGGCCAGCGCGGCAAAATGCATGACCGCCTGCGCCCCGGTATCCCGCAACGCCGACACCAAACCGGACTGGTCCCTGATATCACCGACGATCAGGCGATCCGCCGGGACGGCCGCACGGTGCCCGGCCGAAAGATTGTCGTAGGCGACCGCATCCTCGCCGTGGCCGAGTAAGTACCGCAAACACGCACTGCCAACATAACCGGCACCACCGGTAACTAAAATCCGCATCAATTTATTTTTAATTTTCGAGAAATACTTTCATTCACTATTACTAAGCGCTAACTCAAACCGAAATCTGCTCTAGCACCAGTCGTAAATTGGCAGGAATGGGCACGGGCTTGCGGCTCTCCCGGTTGACAAACACATGCACGAAATGCGCGAGGGCCACCGGGTCGTCGTCGCCGGCTTTGAATAATCCGATCTCGTAGCGCACGCTCGAATTGCCGATGTGTGCGACCCGTAAACCCGCGTCAATAATATCGGGAAACGCGATGGCCTGCAGATACCGGCATTGGCTTTCGACCGCGACCCCAATCACCTCGCCGCCGTGGATATCCAACACCCCGTTGTCGATAAGATAGCGATTGGCGACGGTATCGACATACGAGTAATACACAACGTTATTAACGTGGCCGTATACATCGTTGTCCATCCAGCGGGTCGGGATAGTGGCAAAATAGGGGAACCGGTCACGAGACTCCTGCGGGTCCGCCATTTAGGCGCCGATCTCCACCACAGTACGGCCCACGACTTGCGCATCGACGAACACGTCGAACGCGTCTGGTAGCTCGTCAAAACCGATGCGTCGGGTCACAATTTTATCCAAGTGCTGCGGACGCAAATCGTCCGCCAGTCGTCTCCAAACCCGGTCCCTCACTTCATTCGGCATCTCAATTGAATTGATGCCCAGCAGCGAAACACCACGCAATATAAACGGCATGACCGTGGTCGACAGTTTGTAGCCCCCGGCCAAACCGATCGACGCAATGTTGCCCCAGGGTTGTACGGTCCGGGTTAACCACGCCAATGTGTCTCCACCGACGTTATCGACGGCACCGCCCCACAGCGCTTTTTCGAGCGGCCGCTCCCCCATTTCGATATCGTTGCGGTCGACAAAGTCCGCGGCGCCCAAGCTGCGTAAATAGTCATGCTGATCGGACTTTCCGGTAAACGCTACGACCTTGTAGCCGCGCCCCGCCAAAATATCGATGGCGATGCTGCCTACGCCACCGGTCGCTCCGGTCACGAGAATCGGCCCGTGCTCGGGATTTTGGCCGTTCTCTTCCAGACGCTGCACCGCAAGCGCCGCCGTAAACCCGGCGGTACCGATGCCCATCGCATCGGATTCACTTAAACCGTCGGGAATACGAACGACACAATCGGCCGGCACCCGCGCGAATTCCGAATAGCCACCATCCAAGGTTTCCGACAACCCAGCGCCGCACACCAACACCGAATCTCCCGTGCTAAAGCGCGCGTCGTCCGACTGCTCCACACGCCCCGCAAGATCAATACCGCCGTTTAATGGAGAGCTCCGTAGAATTTTTCCCTTGCCCGTCGCCGCCAACGCATCTTTGTAATTAATACCGGAATAGGCAACCCGCACCACCACATCCCCGGCAGTTAATTCGTCAATCGATAACTCCTCGAATCCAGCCCGTACTTGTCCATCGTCTTGATGAATGCGAAATGCTCGAAAAGACGTCATAGCGGCTCCTGTAAATGGATTAGTTTATTGGGCGCGACCGGTGGTATGTGCGTTCGTCACCGTGTACCCATCAATCGTATTTGCGGATGTCCTCGATCACCACGCCATCGTTAGGCAGGCTGCCAGGATCCACTAGTTTCACATCGCCGCGCACCTTGCAGCATTCTCGAATCGAATTCGCTATGGCCTCCGCCAGGGTCGAATCGACCGTATCCGATTCGCAATGCAGGGTCATCGCATCGGCTTGGTTGACCCAATCCACCACCAATCGCGCTCGGCGTATTTCGGGATGTTTGTCGACAATTTGGCCGATTTGTTCCGGATGAATAAACATCCCACGTACCTTGGCCGTCTGATCAGCCCGGCCCATCCAGCCTTTGATGCGACGATTGGTGCGCCCGCATGGGCTGGTTCCAGACATGATTGCCGACATATCCCCAGTCGCAAAACGGATCAGCGGGTAGTCCGGATTAAGAGTCGTAGCCACCACCTCCCCGACTTCTCCGTCCGGCACCCGGTTACCGGTTCCAGGTCGCACAATCTCGATGTATATATCCTCATCGATAATAAGTCCCGATTC
>JAOTWM010000186.1 GCA_029862885.1 Gammaproteobacteria bacterium | reverse complement strand
TGCGCTGGTACCGCCGCTGCATCCGTCGACCACTTACATCCGTGATGCCGATGGCGGTTACCGGTCCGGGCGTGGCTATACGCGTTCCCAGAATCCTACTTATGACACACCCGAAGACCTGCTTGCCAATCTCGACGGCGGCGCGAGCTGCCTGTTGTTCGCATCCGGTATGGCGGCTTCGACGGCGGTGTTCCAAACGTTGCTGCCCGGCGACCATGTCATCGTGCCACGCATCATGTATTGGGCGATGCGCAAATGGCTGCATGAATTCGCGATGTCATGGGGACTCGACGTGGAAATGGCGGACACGTCAAACACGGGTGCGATACGTGCGGCACTGCGGCCCGGAAAGACACGATTACTGTGGCTGGAGACACCCGCTAATCCGACTTGGGAAATCAGCGATATCGCCGCCGCCGCAGACCTTGCGCACAGCATAAACGCGCGCTTGGCAGTGGATAACACCGTGGCCACTCCGGTGCTGACACGGCCGATCGAATTCGGCGCGGATCTCGTCATCTACTCCGCCACCAAATACCTGAACGGACACAGCGATGTACTGGCCGGCGCAGTCGTCACCGCACGCCGCGATGCGTTCTGGCAACGCCTGCACCATTGGCAACAAGACGCAGGTGGCGTGTTGGGGCCATTCGAAGCCTGGTTACTATTGCGGGGTATGCGCACATTGTATCCACGGGTACGGCAAAGCTCGCGGACTGCGCAGAGCATAGCCGAACGATTGTCCGGGCATCCGCGGATTAGCGCCGTGCTATACCCGGGACTACTCGATCACCCACAGCACGCCCTTGCAACGCGGCAAATGACCGATGGGTTCGGCGGGATGTTGTCGATTAGGTTAGAGGGCGGCAAAGCTGCCGCTATGGCGACCGCCGCTAGAGTCGAGCTGTTTAAGCGCGCGACATCGCTCGGAGGTGTCGAAAGTCTTATTGAGCACCGCGCGAGCATCGAAGGACCCGCTACCCCGGTGCCCGACGATTTACTGCGGCTGTCGATTGGTCTCGAACATGCCGACGATCTGATCGCCGATCTCGAACACGGACTCGATTATACGGACCACGAATCGACGATTGTCGTTACTGACTCGCAAGGGCAACAATTTTTCGACGACGACGGATTGTCCGCTCGCATCGCCGCGGTGGTTGCAACGCACATTCGCCCGGTCGTGCAGGATCGTGGCGGCGATCTCCACGCATCGCTCGCAAACGGTTCCGTTGCAATCGATGTATTGGGTTCACCGGGTGCGTTAGTCCCATTGCGGTCATGGATCACCGGAATGCTACGCCACCACGTTCCCACCGTTACTAACATCACGTTTGCAATTGAACCGTCCGCATCGCCTTCTGCGGACGTTAATACACCCGTGGCACAACGCGTCGAGGAGTTACTGTCCGCGCAGATCAACCCGGCCATTGCAGCACATGGCGGCAAGATCGAACTCGACGAGGTGCGCGACGGCGCTGTGTACGTGCGTTTTAGTGGCCGCTGTCAAGGTTGCACAATGGCTGAAGTCACCTTGCGCCAAGGGGTGGAAACCCTGCTTCGCGAACATATCGACGGTGTGCAGAGCATCGTCGATCGCACCGATCACGATGCCGGGCTCGATCCGTTTTTCAGCCCCGGCAAAGGCGGCGGAGCCGACGGGTGACCGCGTCCGGCGACGTAACCCGGTCGCCGCGACTGCTATTACTGATCCCGAACCGTTTTTACCGCACCGAAGATTTCCTGAATGCGGCGCGTCGGCACGAGGTTACGCTAACCGTCGGTTGTCCGGTTCGATCTCCGCTTACGGCATTGACCGAGGACGGTATATTGCTTGTCGATTTTGCCGACCATTGCCGTGCCACCGATAGCATCGTCCGGTTCGCGGCACGACACTCATTGCAAGCCGTCGTCGGTGTCGACGAAACGACAACGTGGATCGCCGCCAATGCCGCGCGGGCGCTTGGCCTTAAGCATAACGCGCCGCATGCCGTGGCCACGGCCCACAATAAATACCGCTGGCGCTGTGCACTACTGCGTTCGGGACTGCCTACACCGGATTTTTCGTTGCTGCCAATCGGCGCCGATGTTGAGCTCGCGGCCGCGTCGCAGCACTATTCGTGCGTGCTAAAACCGCTCGACCTATCGGCAAGCCGCGGCGTAATTCGAGCCGATGACTGTCCCACATTTATTGACGCAGTCGATCGCATTACGCCTATCATTAAACAAGCGTCGCGACACACCGACATTCTCGTAGAAAATTTCGTAGCCGGGCCGGAAATAATTGTTGAAGCGAAATTGACGGACGGCAAACTCAGGCCGCTCGCGATTTTCGACAAGCCCGGCACAACGGACGGGCCGTATTTTGAAGAGCATATGCTGATCACACCGTCGCGCCTCGCAGAAGATCTACAACAAGCTTGTATCGAGACCGTTGCGGCTGCGGCCGCCGCTGTCGGATTGCGACACGGGCCGCTGCATACTGAACTGCGAATCGACCAGGGCACACCGATACCGATCGAGATCGCCGCACGGTCGATCGGCGGATTGTGCTCACGGGTCCTGCGTTTCGATAACAATATGACACTCGAAGACTTGATAATCGGCGATGCGCTTGGGATCACCATGCCTTCCAAATCACGTGTATCCGCCGCCGGCGTCATGATGATACCGATCCCGCAAAGCGGCGTGTTGAAAGCGGTACACGGTGTGGCTCTGGCGCGGGCGTGCCCCCAAATTACCGATGTCCGAATTACGATTCCCGTCGGTCAACTCGTGCTGCCTGTACCCGAAGGCGATCGTTATCTCGGCTTCATCTTCGCGGCCGGCGACACACCGGAAATCGTGCAAACGGCGCTACAAAACGCGCACCGCAAGCTATCGATCGTAATTCGTTAATACACCGCCGCTCTGACCACGGCTTAATTAGGAGACGACTGGCTAGCGAAGAAACAGCCGCTTCGCAATCGCGAAGGTCTTCTTATCCACCCAGTATTTCGTTGTCATTCCAATGCTGACTCGGAGTACACCGTCGACATTCCCGTCTGCATCGACACGCGGTAATAACAATGCCCGAAACAGCACGATATAGTGTCCGTCGTCTTCAGTAAATCCGATGCGATAGTGCTTCAATTTTTTTTGTTCCGCATCCAGTTCCATCAACCCCTGAAAATCGCTATAACTGCGCGACCAGGCTTCGAGGTAATAGCCCGGGAGCATTGCTTGTTCCGCCGCAACCGATAAAAAATCGGATTCGTCGGTCTCAACGCAGGCGTAACCATCGGTGCGCACACAGTCGTCCGCAAGTTTACTCACATAATCCCGGCTACGTTGTTCCGATTCCGTCGATTGCGCCACACATGCTCCTTGAAACAATACACTGCCGATAAGGATAGCAAGTGTTGACCGGTAAATGGAGCGCCGCGACGTCAATTCGCCACCCGACTCAGAGTCACGATCTCCCCGGTTCGATGCTGGTGCCACTTCAAAAATCCGGCCGGCGTGCCCAGATAGCCATCCACTCCAAGACTCCTATCCGCAATTACATCCTGCGGTGAAAAATTTTCGTTGTCAAAACGCGGATCAGGACCGCCGTGGGTATGATAACTCGCAGCAAGACTCGTGCCTTCCGGCACAAACTCAAAAGCAGGCACGAGATCAATCTGGGCGACTTGTCCCGCCACCGCGGGGGTACGCCCGTACGATCCGTCCGCGTTGCGATATACCCAACCGCCATGTTCACGGTTTTCCCGCACCGAGGTTGGGTTAATGGCATTGACCGCATCGAATCCGGCCGCGTTTTGGGTTGCAAAGCGCGGGGTCTCGTCTTTGGATTTGCTTCCGGAACTGCCGATGGCCGCCGCGCCGGCAACCGCTACGCCGGTAATGATCAACACCTTATTGCGCTTCTTGGCTTTGGTTTGACTGTCGACCGGCTCCGGCTCATCCGCCGCGTGCAAGGCCGCGCCGCGCGTACGTCCGATCACGCCCATAACACTCAGGATGACTCGATTTTCGCCATTCTGATAAAGGGGATTATCGCTGCTCGCGAGATTGACCTGGACGGCACGGCGTGCCGACAGGGGCGACCAGAAACTTAATCGTTTAGTATAAGCGCCTGTAGCGGCACGTAACTGTTGAAAGTTCAACTGCGCCGTACCGACCCGCAGCCCGAGGTCGACGGCTGAACCCATTGCCTCGCGGCCTCTCTTTAGCGACGTGAACGTTGCCGCGAAACGGTCATTGCTGACTCCAACGTGGCTGGCGCGCCGATCTTCGAGGCGCGCGGCGTGCATCGTCATCGCTCCCGCGTGCACGAGCACATCGTCGCTCAGCGAATAAGCGATACTGGAACCGTTAAACGAGAAACTCGCGTTACTCCCACCGTGGAAGAAATACGGATCGATGCCACGATACGAATTATCCGCCGTGAACGCCCCCCTGCCGCTACCCGTAGCCAGTGCCATTGTAAACTGACCAAACGATACTGCGCCGTGCATGTACCGGTCGCGGTCACTCACCATGCTCAACAAATGCAACTCGGATATGTCCCACCGACGGCTAAACCCGTAGCTCAACGACGACAACCCGTCCGAGCCGAGCCGGTATGGGTCTAACGCAGTATTGTGCCGTAGATACGAGATCTCCGACGAATACATGCCGCTGTCGCTGGATGCGAGTAGCAGCGGCCGATCGTATCCGATCGTCTTATGGGCGGGGGATACATATTGATGAACGCCGGACGGCGTCCCGATTAGCGCCGCATCTCTGCCGTACGACATATCGTTCGCGTCACATATGACGCTCGTGAGCAGGAGTGCAGTGAATCCCGATACTCGATATAACCCGGCCACAATTAATTCCCTTAATGCATCGAATGCGATGGGTATACTATATCATTACTCTTTTGCCTAAATGGGGCATGATTATCCGCCATCTAAAGGCATCTAGGGCGCCCAATGACAGCATACAATATCTTTTGGGAATTCAATTAAATTCGTTGATCCCGGCGCTGATAGGTCCAAACCAGCAGCGCACTAATAATCAAAACGACGGACCCCACGACCGACAATGTACTCCCCCACATCACGCTTTCCGGTTTATAAGTCAGCTTAAGTTCGTGTTTTCCGCGTTCGACGGGAATCGCCTGAAATAGGTCGTCTGCACGCATCACCTTGGCCCGGAGACCGTCGATTTGTGCGTGCCAACCGGGAAAATATTGCGTTCTTACTACAATTAGACCGGGCCCACTGGTTTCTACTGTGGCAACTAGACTTTGGTGGTGCCAGTCAACTCCGGTGACACTGTCATCATCATCAAGTTCCATCTATCCGGCCCTGGCGCAAGATAGAGAAAAAAACTAAACGGTGAAAGAAAGGATGTGTGGGGATCCGCCAACAATGGGATGCCAATGCCGACCGCCTTGTTCCAAATTGGAAACTCACCGATCGACAATGCGTCGTGCACGGCCTTCGCAGTGGCCGCGTTAATCCGCCGTGGCGGCCCCGAATCAATCCATGGATTACTGGGGGACGGAATTAAGGTTTCTCCATCGGATACAACGGGGTAACCAAGCAGAGCAAATATCGCGACCGCAATTAAAAGTACGGTCCAAATTCGATTAATCGGCATGCGGGAATACAGCGCAGAGGGTCCTCGGGAGTTCCAAATCAATGCGTCTATTTTCTCCTACAATATCTGACTCAAGAATTCCTTTGTGCGTGGGTCTTTGGCGTCAGTGAAAAAGCTGGAGGGAGGGCCATGCTCAACAATGACTCCTCGATCCGTAAAATAGATATGGTCCGCGATCTCGCGGGCGAATCCCATCTCATGGGTCACCAATATGCATGTCATGCCGTCTTGAGCCAGGTTCTTGATGGCGACCAATACTTCCTTCACTGTCTCGGGATCCAGGGCAGCCGTGACCTCATCGAACAACATCACATCCGGATTCATCGCCAACGATCTCGCGATGGCAACTCGCTGCTGTTGGCCTCCGGATAATTCCCCGGGATAACCGTCTTCCTTACCTTCGAGATTGACTCTTTTGATCAGCGTGCGCGCCCGCTTCTCCACTTCGTCTTTCGGCTGCTTTAGCACCTTAACCGGAGCCATCATGATGTTTTCAAGCGCTGTTTTGTGTGGAAACAAATTGTATTGTTGAAACACCATTCCCACTTTTTTGCGCAGCGCAAGCTTGTCAAGATCGGGATCATTAACCTCCCGACCTTCGACCTTTATCGAACCCGAGTCGATATCATTTAACGCATTAATACACCGTATCAATGTCGATTTTCCCGACCCCGAGGGCCCGATAACGCAGATCACCTCGCCTTTCATGACGTCCAACGACACACCCTTTAGCACCTCGAGCGCACCAAAGGACTTATGTACATCGTTGATCGAGATGATCGGCTGACTCGCCTCCCAGTTATGAATGCTCATATCCGCTCTTACACCATTGGTAGAGTTGTTATTGCTTCACCACGTATCGTCTTTCCAACGCCAGAGTCAGGCGCGCGATGGGGTAGCAATAAACAAAAAATACACACAGGGCAAAACCATAAAATGGCGCCAACAGTTCAGGATGATTATCTTCCGATTCCATCGCCTGACGCGATAATGTCACAATTTCCTCAACGCCTAATAAGGAAACTAGAGGTGTTGCCATCGTCAGAATTGCATACCAATTCATCCATGGTGGAATCATTCGCTTGAAACATTGCGGCAATATTATCTGCCACAACGTTTGCTGGCGGGTATAAGCCAGCGAGTTAGCCGCCTCCCACTGACCGGTCGGGACCGACTGAATGCCACCGCGCACGATTTCCGAAATGTTTGCCATTATCGGCAGTGACAATCCGACCACTGCCTTTATCCAGTCCGGTATAGGTATGATCCGGTCACCGATCTGAATTTCAAACGGAAAGGCCAGCATCACGATAAACAATAAGACCAACCACGGCGAGTTTCTAAACAATTGAGTAATGAACCACGAAGGTTTCGAGATTGCCTTTAGTGGTGATATTTGCCCTAGACCCAACATCACACCGACAACAGTGCCGATAGACATTGTAAGAAAACTGATCAACACGTTAAGTGTGAATCCCTTACTCATCAGAAACGGCAGCCAGCGCCACAATGCTTCCAGCGCATGGACCGAAGTGTATTTGGACTGAGCCATACCAATAGCGGGCCATGCCAATACAATGACAAAAACAATCAACATGGCCCATGGTGAAATCCCGGCTACCCAACGGCTGAACAACAAATCCCCCGGCTTACCCGCATAGTCCGCGGCGTACGGTTTTAGCACCGGCAGGTCGGTTGTGGCCCGGTCACTAATTGCGCCGACACCCGGAATGGATGTGAGAGATAATCGCATCGATCAGTTGCCGTAACCGGGAATGCGATTCGCCTTTTCCCAACGATTCATGGCTATCACCAGGATGCCGACCAATATGATATAAACGACAAACAGTACGGTCATGCTTGCGTTTTGTGCCGTGGAATAGTCGTTATAAATACTCACCATCTGATACAGCAATTCCGGGACCGCGATCGCTAATGCCTGGGTAGTGGTTTTAACCAGATTAACCAAATTATTATTGAGCGCGGGCAAACTTACTCTGAAGGCGAGCGGCAACACCACGTACAGATAAATTTGCAGGCGATTCATACCCAGCGCCTCGGCGGCTTCCTGGGTCGATTCGGGTACGGCCTCTATGCCGGCTCGAAATATCTCAACATTAAACGCACCGGCGAAAAACGACAGGGAAATAATCGCCCAGCCGACATTCGAAATTATTGGGACTTCCAACCAACCATCAGGCGAATAGGTAGGCGTGAATTGGCCAAGTGCGAAATAGAAGAACAACAACTGAATTAACGGTGGCGTATTCCTAAAAAACTGAATATATCCCTGTACAATCGAGCGCAAAAATCGGGAATGTGACCCCTGCAGCCAGGCGCCTATCAAGCCGATAACCACACTTAAGATGACACAAACCACGGCAAGCTGAATCGTCATCCATAACCCGCTGAGCACTCGATCGGTCTGTGTCGGATCGTAAAAAAAGATGAAATTCCATTTCGGATACTTCTCGTTAAGATCGAAGAAGAATTGCTGAAATGAATTCATCAGGCGAGCGTATCGGTCAAAAACAACGGCACCACTCAAGGTGCCGTCGTTTTATCTTAAAAATATCGGTGTTGGGCCGATTATGACCGGATCAAACTATTCCTGAATCCAGTCAGCAAACTTTTCCTTTTGATCCGAAAGATACTTAGTGGCTTGGATTCCCCATTTCTTTTCAAGCTCAACCAACTGACCGGACTGGTGCATATTGTAGGTCAAACCAGACATGAAATGCCCAAAAATACAATCTTTTTCGGCGAGCGGTACGGCCAGCCCCCACGGATTATCGTCTTCACTATTCAGCGGCATTTCGTAATCATCGTAATTTCCCGATGACAGGTCGGACATAATCGATGAGTCATCGTAAACCCAGGCGATGCATTTTTTATCCCTTAATGCCTGCTTGGCTTCCGCATTACCCGTAAACGCAACGACTTTAGCACCGTAACGCTCGCTGACGATCTTGTTGTAGAACGCGCCTTGCTTACCACAAACCGGCTTATCCTTGAGCTCTTCCCAGTTTTTGATTCCTACCGCTTTGGGTGACATCACATTGGTGCCCGACGTGTAGTAATTGGGCTGAACGATACCGACAATTTTTCTGCGGTCCGGGCGATCCGACATCGTCGCAATCATCATGTCGATCTTGCCCTGCTCAAGAAATTGCATACGGTTAGACGATTGAACCGCGACGACTTCGAGTGCAACACCCATAGCGTCGGCTGCCGCCTGTGCCATATCGACCTCCATACCCACGATGGCACCGCTTTCGTCCCGGTATCCCCACGGTTTGTAGTCGGCTTTGACGCCGACTACCATCTTGCCGCGGCTCATGACCTTGTTCCAGGCTTCATTGGTGCACTCTGCCGCGAAACTCGACGTGCCGGTCAACAATAACGCTGATACGGTTGCGCTAAGTGCAAATGATCGTACTGTATTTCTCATCCCGATTTACTCCTGATTTGGTAGTTTAGTCGTTAATAATTATCGATTTTTCGTTTGGGGAACAACTGTAGCACGCACCAGACTTCGGATAAATATTCAATACCCCTTCGATCGACGGGACGTTTATCTTTCCACGAGCGGGCAGGACCGAATAAAATTAGTCCACTTAAGCACTTTCCAGGCCATAGGTGAATCGATCGTTATGCAACACCCGCTACAGAGCAAACTGCCCGACGTGGGGACTACTATTTTCACCGTCATGTCGAAAATGGCCCAAGACTTCGGCGCGATCAACTTATCCCAGGGATTTCCCGACTTTGAACCGCCGGCCGCCCTGCTGGAGC
>JAOTWM010000185.1 GCA_029862885.1 Gammaproteobacteria bacterium | reverse complement strand
ATCCGCCCCAGCTAAATCCCATACCAAACAATTGAAGATCATCGAGCATTGCCGAAATTGCCGTTTTCGGTACGTCACTAAGAACAATGCCGAACAGACCCGAGGCGCCGCTGAAATCGCGTTTCCACAATTCGTGTCCAGGGTCGCTCGGCAGCGCCGGGTGTAGTACACGCTCGACTTCCGGGCGTTTTGCAAGCCATTCGGCGAGCTGCACCGCATTTTCCTGATGTATTTTCATTCGCGCCGGCAATGTGCGCAGTCCGCGCAAACCCAGATACACGCTATCGGGTCCGGCACAATGGCCGTGGTGAATGGCGCCGCGGCTCAATTTATCGAAGTGGGCCTCGTTGGCGACGACGATGCCCAGCATTGCGTCGGAATGTCCGACGATGTACTTAGTGGCCGCGTGGATGGAAATATCCACGCCCAGAGCCAGCGGTTTGAAGTATAACGGCGTGGCCCAGGTATTATCGATCATCGTCGTTATGCCGTGTTGTTGTGCGACGCGCGTGATCGCTGGCACGTCTTGCACTTCGAAGGTCTGTGAGCCGGGCGATTCCATGTAGATGACACGGGTGTTGTCGCGAATCAGCGCCTCGATACCGGCGCCGAGCAGCGGTTCGTAATAGCTTACGCTGACTCCGTATCGCGTCAGTACTTCGTCGCAATACAACCGGGTCGGATGATATACATTGTCGCATACCAAAATATGATCGCCGGCTGCGCCAAATGCGCCCAATGCAGTCGTGATTGCGGCCAATCCAGAGGATACGCTGACGGCGCCATGGCCGCCCTCGAGCTCCGCTACGGCACGCTCGAGACCGAGCGATAAAGGGGTACCGAATCGACCGTATCGAATCGAACCGTATTCGTACCGTTTGTTGCGGGCTGCTTCGAGTTCGGCCACGGTCGGAAACAACACCGTCGAGGCGTGATAGATCGGTGGATTGACAAAGCCATGGTAATCCTCAGGGTGACGGCCAAGGTGTATCGCCTGTGTGGCCGCTCGGTGCGGTGGTTGTCGTGTATTGCTCACGGCTGCTCCGTTTGCCATAAATATTATTTTAAGGTCACAATATTCAGCGCGAGCCACTGTAGCGCGATGATGGTTTTAGCGTTCACGATGCGGCCATCCTCGACGGCGGCCCAGGCGTCGGCGATCGGCATTACTCGTACATGGATATCCTCACCCTCATCCGCTATACCGTGAATGCCTTGCGCGAATTTGGAATCCACCGCGGTCCAGAATAGCGTGACCGTTTCCGAACAAGCGCCGGGCGAGGACATGAACTGGGTGATCCTCTCGGTACGGCCGGCATCGCAGCCGGTCTCCTCCTTTACTTCGCGGCGCGCCACTTGTTCGACGCTTTCGCCCGCTTCGATAATGCCCGCTACGCACTCTAAAAGCCACGGGTCCAGGCCGGCGGCATACGCGCCGGGCCTGAATTGCTCGATCAATACGACGCGCTCGCGTTCGATGTCGAGCGGTAATACTGCCACTACATGACCACGTTCAAACACTTCACGTTCAAGTTCGGCGCTAACACCGCCGCCGTATAACTTGTGCCGTAACCGGTAATTGTCGATACCGAAATAACCCGAAAAAACGCGTTGCTTGTCGAGAATCTCCACATCTTCACGGGTCATGGTCGATTTCCTTTGCGAACAGTCAGTTCGCCTTGGTGAATGATCGGCGCTCGGTAGGTCGAACTAGAAAATTCGTGGCACAATGCAATTCCTGTCTCCGATTCCGATTGTACCGTCTAGGAGAACCGACGTGTCTATTCCCATTCAGCAAATCGCCGCCGCGGTCGATGCCGACCGGCTTTGGACTCGGCATATGACCATGGCGAAGTTCGGAGCGTTGCCGGGCGACGGGGTGTGCCGACAAGCATTTACCGCAGAAGACATCAGCGCGCGCCGCCAGTTGTTAGCCTGGGCCAAACAGCACGGCTACGCTGCCGCCGCCGATGCAATCGGTAATTTGTTTGTTCGCCGCCCTGGCGTTGATCCGGCACTAGCGCCGGTGTTGACGGGTAGCCACATGGACAGCCAGCCGCGCGGTGGTCGCTTCGACGGGATCTATGGTGTATTGGCGGGTCTCGAAGCGCTCAATGCGCTGGATACCGCCGCTGCGGAGACTCAAAGATCGATTGAACTGGTGGCGTGGACCAATGAGGAGGGTGGGCGCTACGAACCGGGGTCGATGGGGTCGATGGTGTTCTCCGGCGCACTCGAATTGTCCGAGTGTTTGGCGTTGCGTGATGCGGACGGGGTTTTGCTCGAGGATGCACTGGCAGCGGCCTTAGCCTCGACACCAGGTATTGAGTCGCGCGCATTTAATTTTCCCATTGCGGCCTACCTTGAGGCACATATCGAACAAGGGCCACGGCTCGAGGCGGAAAACTTATCCATCGGTGCGGTAACGGGTATTCAAGGCACGCGTTGGTTTACCATCACGGTGCGCGGCGACACCGGCCACGCCGGTACCGTGCCGTTGGCGGTCCGCCGCGACGCGCTGCAAGGCGCTGTAGCCATGGTGCAGGCGCTCAATGAATTGACCACGGATGTCGATGATATCGTCAAGTTTACGGTCGGTCGTTTCGATGTTGAACCGAATGCGCCGAACTCGATCGCCGATCGAGTGGTATTTACGGTAGACCTGCGCCACCCCGACGCATCGATATTGATGCGACTTGGCGATGCGATTCCGGAGCGGTGCCGTGAAGCCGCACCGCGTTGTGACCTGGAGATTATTGAAACAGCGACCAATTTGCCTTGCGAGTTCGATCCGGCGGTCGTGGCGGCGGTCGAGGACGTCGCGCGTGAGTTGGGGCTCGGTTGCATGCGGATGCCCTCCGGGGCTTTTCACGACGCCCAGCATATAAACGCGTTATGTCCGACCGGAATGATCTTTGTGCCGTGCCGGAATGGGGTCAGCCACAGTCCCGCGGAATATGCCGATCCGAAGAGCTTAGCGGCGGGCACCAAGGTACTCGCGGCGGCGCTGTACCGTCTCGCGAGCTGACTCGAGAATTTCGCGTAGATGGACCATGTTCTGCGGGGCAACGGCCACCGATCGGTGGGCTAATACATCTCAATATGCGCCTCGGTCGGCGCACGCGCGACACCGTTGATGGGCAGGATGTCCTGTGGGCATGCGGAAAATGCGACGATGCACGGCATTTCTGCGCGCAGCACGACGTAATCACCGGGTTTTGACGTCGGTTCGCCCCACGCCAGCACACCCGCGTCGGTCCAGGGAATATTCATGAACAAATTCAATGGGCTTGGCGTTTCCGGTTCTTTAAGTCCGAGTTGCGCCATCGCGGCCGTCAAGTTATCGGTGCAATTGTCGTGATATTCGGTGCAGCCAAGCAGTTGATAGCGATAGTTGTCGCACGCCGCCATTAGCGTATCGTGCACACCGGGCGAGGTGTCCTCTTCGATAGTCACGATCGCACGGCGTTTGTTGGTATATAACGCATCGCCCTGGCGCGGCGTGAGGTTCATCAAACACGGCCGCGTGTGCTCATTGGATTGAAACTCGTTCAGGTCCTCGGTATTGAACATCCACGTATCCACTACCTGCGTGCCATGCGTGTTGATCACTTTGACACGGCCGCCTTGCGGCAAGCGGATAGCCTTACCGCTACGTGCCGGAATTTCTATTCTCTGTGTCATTAGACTACGCTATGTCGTGCGGTCAGAATCGACGGTAACGGAAATTTATCGTGAAGAAAAGTCCCGGCCAGGGATACGTGACGATATCGCACTGTATTCCAACGAAATATTCACCGGGCGGCTGAATAAATGTTCTGACTCGGGCCGGCTGCACGATTGATCGAGGTGTCGATTGCGTAAACGATACCGGGAAGGTTACGCTGCGCACAACAGCGAAAGTCGCGCCAAGGTTAAACTTGGCCCATGCGTGAGACGAGCTACATAAAAACTGTATGAGGAATGACGATGGTTGGTTTACACGACAACGTACGTATCGATTCAAAACGTCTGTGGTCAACGATCCTGCATTCCGCCGAAATCGGGCCGGGGAAATCCGGAGGATTGCGGCGCCTGGCGCTGACCGACGAGGATCGCGTAATGCGGGATCAGTTTGTCGCATGGTGCGAACAAGCCGGCTGCAGTGTGACGGTGGATCGGGTAGGGAACATATTCGCGCGCCGTGCCGGCGCCGACGATAGTTTGCCGCCGGTGGTGATGGGCAGTCATCTTGATACCCAAGTTGCCGGTGGTCGTTATGACGGTATTTTGGGCGTATTGGCCGGGCTCGAAGTCATCCGCACGCTGAACGACCAAGGCGCGGTTACCAAGCGCCCCATCGAAGTCGTGTCGTGGACCAACGAAGAGGGCGCGCGCTTCGCGCCACCGATGATGGCATCCGGCGCGTTTGCGGGTGTCTACGATGTGGATTGGGTGCTCGGCATTAAAGACGATGACGGTAAGGTGTTCGGCGATGAGTTGAAACGAATCGGCTACGCTGGTGATACGCTGGTCGGTGGCCGCGAATTCGACGCCTACTTCGAACTTCATATCGAGCAGGGGCCGGACCTCGAAAGAACCGACGTCCACGTCGGTGTCGTGACCGGAGGATTCACGACGCGTGGCATGATTATCGATGTGCATGGTGAAACCGCGCACGCCGGACCGACCCCGATGGACAAACGGCGCAATGCGACGGTCGGTGCCGCGATGTTGATCGTCGCCGCCAACGATATTGGCTGGGCCTATCATCCCGAGGGCCGTAGCTCGACGGTTCGCATTCTGTGCTGGCCGAATAAACCCGGTATCTTGTCGGATTACGCACAAGTTACTGTCGATTTTCGCCATCCTGAGACGGCGAAGACAGAGCAGATGGTGGTGGACTTCAAGAGCGCCATGACACAAGCAGCCGAACGAGCCAATGTGGAGATGGAGATCGCGCAGACTTGGGGCTTTGGCGATTTGAATTTCGACGACGAATGCCTTGATCTGATACGTCGGTCGTCCGACCATTTAGGCATTCCTTATCGAGAAATGCTGAGCTTGGCGGGCCACGACGCGTATCACATCAGCCGCGTGTCACCGACCGCGTTAATATTTTCACCGTGCCACGACGGCATCACCCACAACGAAGCCGAGCACATCGAGTTGGACTACACCGTGCCGAGCGTCAACGTACTGTTACAAAGCGTACTAGCGAGAGCGGATCGATAGCACACGAACGCAAGCAAGATGCCCGGCCGCGTTAAGGTGAACGTAGGCCGGCTAGAGGCGTAGCCGAAAGCCGGCGAACGGATTTCATCGAGTTCAAATCAAAAGCCGGATTTCGCTTTGCTCTATCCGGCCTACGGATTAGGGAAGGCTGCGGATAGCGCGGCCGGCGTTTTTGGGGATGGGAAATTTGCGGTGTTCGTCACGTAGCGCGAGCAGTCGTTGTTGAACTTCAGGTTCAAAAGGCATTAATGCGCGGCTATTCAAATTGAATCCTAGTGCCATGACTTCATTGGTGGCGGCAAGGTAGCCGTCGTCGGCGTGGTACATGGTGTGGAAGATACAGAAGCGCTTGGTATCGCAACCCAGTAATTGAGTCTCGATGTGTAGCGGATCGCCGCCGCGTACCTCCCGTAGATAATTGACGTGGGTTTCAATGACGGCGTATTCGGCGCCGTCGCGTTGTGCTAGCGGCCGGCCACTGTTGACGTGTTCCCAAAATTCGTAAGTCGCGTGGTCACAGGCCAACACATAATACGCTACGTTCATGTGGTCGTATTCGTCAACCCAGTCAGGATGAACTTTGGACCTATAGGATAGAAGTGACGGATTCATAAATTATTTTCCGGAGCCGAGAGGTAGGGCGCTATTTGGCTGTTTGGCTTGCCAGCAACCGCGCCACGAGATCGGCAAAGCGACCGGCATCGAGGTTCGCAAACGCGAATCGCAAATAGGCTTCCTGGTCCGCGCCGAACATGCTTCCGGGAAGGCATAAGATATCATGGTCGTCGGCCAATCGTTTGGCGACGGCGTATGCTTCTTGCCCCGTGAATGGGTGGCGTACATACCCGAAAAACGCACCACTACTGATTAGCCGATAGTGCAGTCGATCGTCTTGAAACGCGCGGCGGAACGCGTCGGCTTGAGCGGCGATGCGCGCGGATTGTGCGGTGCGCCAAGCATCGAGATGCTGCAACCCGTAGAGAGCCGCCAGTTGGCCGATTCGGGGAGCACAGATCTGCAGGCAATCGAGAATTTTGGTGATCTGCTCCATTAGCGCGGTGCCGGCAACAATCGATCCGACGCGCATGCCCGTTAAGCTGTACGCCTTCGAGAAGCTGTATAACTGCACGACAGTCTGTTCCCAGCCGGGTTCATTGAACAGATCGTGTGGCGGGCTCGATTCACCGTGAAAATCTTTGTAGGTCTCGTCGATGATTAACGCAATACCGCGATGTTTGGCAATGCCGAACAACTCGCGTAACCAATCGCGCGGATACACCGCGCCGGTTGGGTTGTTGGGTGTAACGATCGCGATAGCCCGCGTCTCGGCAGTAAGCCGGGCCTCGATCGCCGCCAAATTCGGTACGCCCGCGGCCGTGTCGTTAAACGGCACGTAGACGGGGCGAATATTCTGCATCGTCAACCACATGTCGTGATTGAAATAGTAGGGGAGAGGGATAACGATCGCGTCGCCGCTGCCCGCAAGCGCCAGAGTCGCGACACAAAAGGCCTGGTTGCAGCCGGCCGTGATGGCGACATGGTGGTGGTCGATGTGCGCCCCGTAGCGGCGAGACATATGTGCTGCCGTCGCGTTGCGTAATTCGGCCAGCCCGGTAATGTCGGTGTAGAAATAGGACGCCGGGTCGTTGGCCTTATCCGCAACATGAGCGCGCAAGCTTTCCGGCGGCGGGTAGCTCGGCACGGCTTGCGCTAGATCCAACAACGGCAGCGTGTCGCTGAAACAGCGCCCGGCAACCCATGCCCGCACAGCCGCTATAGGCGGCGTCGATACTTTGCTTACCCGGTGGTTGAGGGTGGATTTAACGGCGTCGTCCATAGCCGCCTGCTATTTGCATAGTGGTGCGCGGCCAAGCCGCTCCAGTGGCGTGCCTGTGTGCCGTTCAATGCCTAGCCCGGTGGCGATCAGTTCGCGGTCGCGGCCGTGTGCGGCCATCAGTTGAATGCCAACAGGCAGGCTGTTGCGGTCGATACCGGCAGGTACGGTTAACGCGCACAGAGATAAACTGTTGCCGACGCAAGTGTTGCGCAATGAGGCGAGATTGCGCGGACGGTAACCGTCTACGGACAGAACGTCTTGCAATATCGGTGGCGAAATGGGCACCGTCGGTGCCGCGATCACATCGCAGTCGTCAAAGCGCGCCGCCGCAGCGGCCGCCAGTTCTCGTAGCAGCCGGCGTCGCGCGAGATACTCTCGTGCCTCGATTGCACCACCGTCTTTTATGCGTGACGCGACCAGTGGATCGAGTGTTTCGCGCCAAGCCGGGAGCTCGGCACTCAGAAACTCGTCGCATTCGGCGGAAACGACATTACCTTTATGTAGTAATGCCACTGCCTCGCTGGCCTCCGGCAATTCGATATCGACGAGAATTGCGCCGGCGCGAGTCAGATCGGTCAATAGGTTGTCACACACGTCGTCGATGCCGTCTTCACAGTCGTTCCACATCGTGGCGCGCGGCACACCGATGCGCAGTCCCGCCAGGGGCGCCACAGCGATCGGTGACTCGTTATCGCGGTGGGGATCATCGATGCACGGAAAGACATGCGCTAGGTCGTCCACACTGCGGGTGAGCACACCCGCGGTATCGAGTGTCGGACTCAACGGCACGATGCCTTGCAGCGACCATCGTCCATAGGATGTTTTCATTCCGACGTTGCCAGTCACACTCGCCGGGATACGCACCGAGCCCGCGGTATCGGTGCCGAGTGCGAGGAACGCTGAACCTTCGCATAGACTCACTCCGGCTCCGCTGCTCGATCCGCCGGGTACGCGATGACGCGCGGCATCCCAAGGGTTGCGCGGCGTACCCCAGTGCGGGTTCACGCCGAGCCCGCCAAAGGCCAGCTCCACGGTATGGGTTTTGCCCATAATTACAGCGAGTTGGCGCCGCAACGCACCAACCACCGGGCCTTCATATTGCCACTTGGACGGAAGCGCAGTCGGCGTTCCGGCGTACACGTCGGCGCCGCGGACGCCATATAGGTCTTTGATTGAAACCGGTATGCCTTGCAGCACACCCAAGTCAGTGCCGCTCGCGAACGCCGCGTCGGCCGTAGCCGCTGAGCGTCGGGCGAGATCTGCACACCACGTTTTGTATGGGTTTAGATCGACGCTTATCGATGCGTGGCGCCGTATGGCCTCATCGGCCAGCTCCCGGGCCGAAACGGAACCGTTACGCAGCGCTTTGGCCGTCGCGTTGATGCTGTCATACAAGATTTCAGTCATGTCATCATGCCGGTGAGTTTACCTGGATCGTTCCGATCGCCTACAGTGGACCGGTGACCTATCGTTTGTTACCTTACACGGCCTTGAATCCGGACGCTAGAGACACGTACCTCGTGCCACGTCGCGTAAATTTCCGAGACTTTAGGCAATAGGATCAGCGGCTATACGAAATGCCGCCCCGATTAAAAACGAAAACGAATCATGGTAGGGAGTTAATGTTATGAAAATCGAAACCCAAGCGATCCATGCCGGTTATTCGCCGGACCCCACAACGCATTCCGTTGCAGTCCCGATCTACAGCACCAGTTCCTATGCGTTCGATAGTACGCAGCATGGCGCGGATTTGTTCGACCTAAAGGTCGAGGGCAATATCTATACGCGGATAATGAATCCCACCACTGCGGTATTGGAACAACGTATCGCGGAGATGGAAGGTGGGATCGGTGCGCTGGGTCTGGCGTCCGGCCAAGCGGCCACTTCCTACGCCATCATGACGATTGCGGAAAGCGGTGACAATATAATCAGCACTACGACATTGTATGGCGGCACCTATAATCTGTTTGCCCATACCTTGCCACAATTCGGAATCGAAATTCGATTCGCCGACCCCAATGACATAGACGGCATGGCCGCACTTGTCGACGACCGCACCAAGGCGATATTTTGTGAGTCGCTTGGAAATCCGGCCGGTAACGTCGTCGATTTGCAGGCGCTCTCGGATGTTGCGCACGCTAAAGGCGTGCCGGTTATCGTCGACAATACGGTACCGACGCCGTACTTGTGCCGGCCGTTCGATTGGGGTTGCGATATCGTGGTGCACTCGCTCACTAAGTACATCGGAGGCCACGGCACAATTATCGGTGGCATGCTGGTGGATTCCGGAAAGTTCGACTGGGTGGCCAATAAAGAGCGATTCCGTCGATTAAACGAACCCGATGTGTCGTATCACGGTGCTGTCTATACTGAAGCATTGGGCGCTG
>JAOTWM010000184.1 GCA_029862885.1 Gammaproteobacteria bacterium | reverse complement strand
GGGCGGCATGATACCTAGGAGACGCCCTATTGGTAGGATCCATTTGACGTAACTCTGGGTGTCGCCGAGACATGGCGTGCTAGTAACGAAAACGCCTCCGGGCTTGAGCATCTTATGTACCTTGGCGATGACCGCTTCCTTGTCTTCGAGCAGGTGTAGGATGCTTAGCCCGAGCACTGCGTCCAGCGTGTGGTCGTGCGCGCAAAGATCGTCGATCGTCGCTTTCTCGAACGTGATATTCTCGATGTGTGCCGTTTCTGCCTTTCTGCGGGCGATCTCGATCATCTTTGATGAGATATCGATTGCGCGAATGTGTTTCACATAAGGTGCATGGACGATGGCCGTTGAGCCGGTTCCACATCCGAACTCCAGCACTTCCATATCCGGTCGGAAGTACTCGCGCGTGATCTTGAGCTTTTTCTGGTAGGAGACTTCGTCGGCGACAGGGCGTTTGGAATAGCGTTCCGCGATCTTGTCCCAGAACTTGGCTGATTTGCTCATATTGACTCCTGAACCATTGGAGCGCCGCACTCGATGTGTGGGCACGCCGGGGGCAGCGCGAGACCCATACACTTGACCTTCTTGAGCAAGCTCACATACCGTGGACGCTCGGGTTTCGATGCCAACGGTCTTGCCGTCACCCGCAGCGTTCGATGTTTCTTCGGCCAAGGTCGCTGCCGGACCGTCGAACTCTAAATGTACTGTCTCTGTCATCACTATGTCTCCAGGTTAAGTTTCAATATTGGTTTGATGCCGGCACACGCCACACTTCGACGCCGGAGGGCACCCCGATGGTCGAAGGACACACGGCAGGCATCTTGTAAGCCGCTCTCGCGCATCCAGCGTTCGGCCTGTGTTTGCGACACCATGTGGGTTCGCCACTTAAGATGAATGTAGAGGCCCAGTGCGGATCGTCGGGTCATACAAGCAATAACGAGTCCGCCGGGCTTAGTCACACGGACCATCTCGGTGAGAGCCACACGTGGGTCGCTGAGATGCTCGAGTAGATGGGCTGTCATCGTGATATCGAATACGTCATCTTCAAACGGGAGTGACCGTGCGTCTCCTTGATGAAACGAGGCGTCTAACTCGGCCCGCCGCATGCGCTCGCGAGCCTGGTCAAGCATGCAAGTTGAGATGTCGATCGCATCGAGCCAGACAGGCCTGGGGGAAATTCGTGCCAGTGCACATGACAGCTCGCCCGTCCCCACGCCACAGTCCAGGGCCCGAATTGGCGAAGGTTTGGTATGCACAATGTGTTGGTGCAACAACTCTTGCAGCAATGCCTCGTAGGCCGTAGGGTAGTCGAGCCGAACGAGGATTCGATTCCACTTCGCTGCGGCTCGGTCGTAGCTATGCTCGAGTTCCTGGGTAGTCAGCGCCCGGCGGTGTAGGGACAAGCGCCAGGAACCAACCCAGCGATCGAATACCGGAATGATGTCGCCATCTTTTACGCGGAGGGCGGGCGCACTTGCTTCGGTTGCAGCGTACATGAATTGTCTTATGCTATGAGTTACTGAATCAGCCGGCTGTCTCTGTGGCAGCGGCGCCGAGATAGCGGGTGCTCTGCAGCGGGCGTATTTGGAGAATCCACTCGACCACGGTAACGTTGATGATCCAACCAGTGCCCATGAGCAGGGCCCTAGCAAGTTCGTCGGGCGAGCCGACGAGCACGAACCAAAGAATAAACGTGAAAGCCTGGGTGCCTGCGCCCAATCCAATCGCATAGCTGCGCATCATCCAGGCACGGTGCTGCGCAATATCGCGCTGCACGATGGCGAACATCCCGAGGATGAGACAGAGGATCATTACCCAGCCGAAGGCAACCCGGAAAACATATAGGAGTAGGCCGTCATTTTCGGTAGGGGGATAGAACTCCGTCAGCCACAAGCCTGAAAGAGCGGCAACGAGGCCGCAAGGAACGAGGAGCCGGCCGGCGATGCGGTGCCAGTTAGGTCTCTGGCGGCGGACACCGGAGGAGAACTGGAACGCGCCCAGTATGGAAAACAGGATGACACTTACAATGTGCGTCACGACGGGCACGGGATCGGCGAAAAAGCGGGCGTTCTCGGGAGTTATTTCCACGCCGCTCGCGAGCCACACCAGGCGGGTGATGCCGGCGACTACGGGCACAATACTCAGCGCAATCAGCGCAGTCGGTATCAGCCAATCGGCTCGGATGGATGGGGTCATGGTCGTACTCCTCGTGTATTGCGAAGGGAGATTATCCATACGAGTAACAAATGTAAATTGACAAGTCCTGCATGTTTGTTATACAAATATGCATGAACTGGCAATCCGTCTCGTTTGATTGGAACCAGGCTAAAGCCTTCCTGGCCACTGCCGAGGAGGGTTCACTGTCGGCGGCGGCGCGAGCGCTAGGCCTGACGCAACCTACCCTCGGCCGCCAGGTGACCGCGCTCGAAGAGGAACTGGGTGTCGCCCTGTTTGAGCGGGTCGGGCGTTCACTGTCGCTGACACAGTCGGGCATCGAACTGCTGGACCATGTCCGGACGATGGGGGACGCGGCCGGCCTCGTCTCCCTGACAGCGTCCGGTCATTCTCAGTCCATCGAAGGGCAGGTCTGCATCACCGCGACCGACGCAATGTCAAGCTATCACTTGCCGCACGTCCTTGGACAGTTGCAAGAGAAGGCGCCTGAGATAGAGATCGAGATCCTGGCCTCGAATACCGTCCAGGATCTACGGCGGCGGGAGGCAGACATCGCAATCCGACACGTGCGCCCCGGACAGCCCGATTTGATCACAAGGCTCGTCCGTACGACCACGGCGCATTTCTACGCATCGACCGCCTATCTCGACCGGCACGGCCGGCCGGCTGGCCCTCACGATCTATCCGACGCGAAGTTCATTGGATTCGAGAACCCCGGCCGCACGATCGCGTTTCTTAATACGTTCGGATTGGCGCTGACTCGATCGAACGTCAAGCTGGTCACGAACAGTGGCGTCGCCGGTTGGGAAATGGTGAAGCAGGGCCTCGGCATCGGCGTGATAACCAAGGACCTCGCCGCGATCACAGCGGGCATCGAGATTATATTGCCCGACCTTGTGTCCATCGATGTGCCCATCTGGCTCACCACCCATCGCGAGCTTCATACCAGCCGACGCATACGTCTCGTATTCGACGTGTTGGCTGAAGCTCTCTCATGAGCCACACGCCGTCCCTACGATCGCTTATACGGCGCGCGCGGTAGATGCATTAGTCGGGCGGTGCTACGTCAAGACCAGTTGATTTTCACGACCGGCTGGCGCCGCCACCCGTAGTGGGGTACTGGCTAGGTGAACTAAGAGTGTCGTCATATTAGGTCGGTAGTGAGCATTCTGTTTACGCACCCCTACGTCCGAAATGAGTATTTAGCCGAAGTTTATAATGAGAATAAAATTGTCTGCTTACGGGAAATCAGCGTATTTATTAGAAGCGGACGTTTACAAAATTGGATTAATCGTCTCTAACTTGCACTGAGCGGTCATTCGAGCAAATTCACTGGAGGGCGGTTCTCGGCCAGGAACGGACCTTCGTGACGGGCGCGACACAACTAGCCGTCGATCACAACCTAGACTTGATGATCTCACTTTCCTCTGCCAGTTGGGACTTCGGCGGGAACTCTAGGCCTTTAACGTCAATTAAGGCGTATAGGGGTTGTCGTAATCGATGAACTGCGGCAGGCCGTCGGCGATATCGTAGTAATCCCCCTTGTCGTTGACGAAGATATGGCTGGTGAGCTTCAGGCCTGATGAATCGTCAATACTGGCCGCCAGGATCGCCATTTCATCGTCTTTGGTTGAACGCCAGAACAGGTGAGACCCGCAGGAAGAACAAAACCCCCGCTCGGCAACGGGTGAAGCTCGGAACCAGGTCACGTTTTCCTCGCCCTCGATTGTGACGTCGCCGGATTTCGTCATGGCAGTCGCATAGCCGTGTCCGGATTGCTTGCGGCATTGCGAACAATGGCACTGTACAAGGGCGGGATCGACCGCCCGGGAATGATACCGGACCTTGCCGCAATAACAGCCACCACTTACCGCTTTGGTTTCTTTACTCATATCGTCCTCCACTTATCTGTATTCGTGTCCCGTCATCCCGCAGAGGGCGGAAAGTCCATATAAAGATCGCTGTGGTCTTCGTTGTAGTTGTCCATGGTGTTGTTGCTCAACACGGTATCCTCGACACCGTCATCCAAGATGATCTGCAGATTGCTCGGACCTTCGCGCCATCGGATATTGAAGGCGCAAAGCCAGGGGAAGAACATCAATTCGCTATAAGCCGGAATGTGATCCTTGATCCACCAGGAGAGTGGCAGAGGATCACCGGACTTCTCGAATTTCGGCAGATACCAGGGAATGACGAGGCAAACGGTGCCGCCCATATAGCCTTCTTCATCCCGAAGGTCCCAGATATGCCGGGCCGCGCTGTAGGTGTTGTCGGAGCAATAATAGCCGGTGTCGGCGCCGCCGCTTTCGACGTAACGCTGATTACAATAGCCATTGACCTCTGATGACCGGTAGGCGCTCCTCACGCTCACATGGCCGAAAGTCCGGTGCCGGGGCTCCAGGATTTCATCGCACAGATGCTTGCCGACCTCAATGGCGAGATCGGGGTCATCGGGAATGTTGGGCATACCGTGGAAATTGGCGACCTCGCTATAGAGCATTTCGCGCATGAAGAAATGCTCGGATAGACGCACTCGGCCAAGCTCAGTGAGCGCAGAAACGGAATCGGGTGCAGACATGGTCCCCTCCCTTTTTTCCTCTGTTACTGCTGGGTGCGCTGGCGATTGCCGAATGAGACTTCCCAGCTTTCTTCGTCCCACTCCCCGACGATGTCTTCGAGCTGTTCCATGTCCTTAGCGACGGCGGGGCGTGCTGCGATCATCTCGAACCAGCGCTCGACGTTCGGGAAATCGTCGATGTTCTGACCCTGGCGCTCATAGAGCCGGCACCAGGGGAAGATCGCCATATCGGCGATGGTGTACTGGCCGGCGGCCACGTATTCGTTGTCGGCTAGCCGCTTGTCCAGCACGTCATAGAGCCGGGCCGCCTCATTGGTGTAGCGGGCCTGGGCGTATGGCAGTACCACCGGTCCCGACGGGTTTTCGGGGGCGTACTTGTTGAAGTGATGCGCCTGACCGAGCAAGGGGCCGAACCCACCGATTTGCCACATCAACCACTGGATCGTCTCCCAGCGCTTGTTGGGCTCTTTGGGAAGAAACTTGCCGGTCTTTTCCGCGAGATAGAGCAGGATAGCGCCCGACTCGAAGAGCGAGATCCTGCCCTCCGGACCATCCTGATCGACGAGCGCCGGGATCTTGTTGTTGGGGCTGATGGCAAGAAAGTCCGGCTCAAACTGATCGCCGGCATCGATGTCCACCCAGTGCTCCTCAAATTCGAGGCCGCACTCCTCGAGCATGATATGAATTTTCTGACCGTTCGGGGTCGCAGCAGTGTAGAGATCAATCATCGCTTGATCACCCGTCTGATATCGGATGTGGCTGTATTCTGCCCGATGGGCGGGATTCCGCAAACACAAACGGCCGTCTGCATCCACAATTTTCGGAGGGATAAGCTTAGTTCAACTGCTGCGGCTGTGCGATATCGACGCCCTCGCTGGCGTGCGTGTACATATCGACCGATCCGTCCTGGAGGCCGGCATGAACAGAGGGCCAGTTCCCTTTGGCCTGCGGGATGCGCTTGGATTGCTCGTCAACGAAGGCATCTCGTGTTTCTTCGTCCCACATCAGATAAAGCTTGCCGTCGAGTACGGCCCAGCCGTTCACGAAGTCGACCTCGGCGCTGTAACCTTCGGAAACAGCGTAAGAGCACCAACCGTTGTGCTGCGGTTCGTACTTCGCCGGATTGGCGGCAAACGCCGAAGCGTTCGCGGCAAAGCGGTTTGCTGATCCACACTTTCGTCGAGAACTGGCTTCTTGGGTGCACTCCCGCCGCGCGGCCACTCAACATGGCATGTCTGGGGCTGGTTTTGGCATGCCTGATATCCTGTCTCCTGCAGGCGCACTGGTCATTCGTACATTTGATCTGGGCAAAGGAGTTGCTGCAAGTGACCGAGAAAAAATTGTTGACGGCTCACCGCTGTTGGCTGTGTTTTCCACGCTGGAAGACACACCAGGTAGCTGGCTTTCTACAGGTCGCGCACTCTCGAAAGTGTTACTCACGATTGCGTCGTCGGAGGTAACCGCATCCTATTTGAATCCGCCCGTAGAAGTAGAGGAACTTCGCCCTCGACTTAAAAAGACGGCGGGAGCACCAGGAATTCCTCAGTTACTCATGCGCTTTGGGTATGGACCACGCATTGAACCAACCGTTCGACGGTCGATTGAGGAGGTATTCATCTAGCGGAACATCTCATTTTGTTGAATGTCTCCTTGGGGTCGGTAGCGGCGGTTCGTCTGAATCTCACGAAGGTCCGTTCCGAGTATACAACGGAAGAATTTTGTCAGAAAGAAATTGTCCGCTTTGTCCCGGCGAGCGCCTATCTGTGAAATAGGCGCCACCAGTCATCGATTTCTAAACTTCTGTTAGCTCAGCAATCTCAAGTGCGTCATCAACCTCGATTCCCAGGTATCGGATGGTGCTTTCCAATTTGGTATGCCCCAGAAGGAGCTGTACAGCTCGCAGGTTCTTGGTTCGTCGATATATAAGCGATGCCTTGGTCCGTCGCAGGGAATGTGTCCCATAAGTGGCTGGATCAAGTCCAATTTCAGATACCCATGAGCCGACGATGCGCGCATATTGTCGTGTAGAGATATGGGGTGAATTCCTATAACGACTTTTGAACAGGTAATCTCCATTGTTGAGCCTTGAATCAGCGATCCAGTTGCCAATGGCTGTTCTTGTTTGCTCCATTATTTCAAATTGCACGGGCTGCTGGGTCTTTTGTTGCATGATCATGGCTCTTTTAGCAATCGTTCCACTATGGGCAACGTCTCTAACCCGTAATCGTAATAAATCACAGCTTCGCAGTTTGCTGTCAATCGCCAGGTTAAAGAGCGCCAAATCCCGTATTCGGTTGGCGATTTGCAACCGAATTCGGATAGACCAGATTTCCTTTAGTTTCAGGGGTGGTTTTTGACCAACAAGTTTGCCTTTATTCCAGGGTATTGATGGATTAGGTGCATGGTTAAGGTTGTACATGGTGGTTCCTCCATGGGTTTATAGGAACCAAATTATGAACCCTGAAGTTATAAGCGCCGTGTAACCCAAACCGGTCAATTTGATACACAATATGTTCGGCTGTAAATTGCCCTAACCGGCCATCGAGTGTTGCGCCGAAACATTCCACTGTCGCCCATAACTCGACCTTAAAATCAGCTAGACTACTTGGATTCTTACCACCAAATTGGGATTTCGCGATACTATTTCCCAATTATTTCAAGGCTAAAACGCCACTCAAGCATGGTCGACCAAGAAATACAAAGAAAACTCGCTGTTCTCCTTCATGCAGATGTGGTGGACTCGACCAACCTGGTACGTAGAAACGAGACGCTGGCACATCAGAGGATTCGTGACGTTTTCCAGAGGTTTTCTGAGACGATAGCTGCGCACGCGGGAATAGCACATGAGATTCGGGGTGATGCCCTTGTCGCGGAGTTCAACAAGGCCTCGGATGCGGTAAGTGCCTCGGTGGCCTTCCAAAAGTCTAACGAGGACCACAACAACTCCCTTAATGGTGATATTTGTCCGGAGATCCGGATCGGTATTGCCATGGGGGAGGTTGTGGTAGCCGACAGAACAGTCACCGGCGAGGGTATCGTCCTCGCCCAGCGATTGGAGCAGTTAGCGGAGCCTGGCGGCATCTGTCTCCAAGACGCTGTCTACCAGACAATACCGATACGGTTACCTTTTGTTTACGAGAACCTGGGTGAACGTAAACTCAACGGTTTCAATGATCCGGTGAGGGTTCATGCTGTAACGCAACGAAACCTGGAGGCGTCGCCTGACAGGGGCGAGTTATCCGAGACTGAGGTTGGCGACACGAAAGCCGAACGTCCTTCTATCGCGGTTTTACCCTTCAACAATATGAGCAGTAACCCGGAGCAAGTATATTTCGCGGACGGAATTGCCGAGGATATCATAACGGCACTGTCACGATTCCATGATCTCCTGGTCATCGCCCGCAACAGTTCCTTCACGTATAGGGGATCGTCCGTTGATGTGCGGGAAGTTGGGCGTGAGTTGAATGTACAGTATGTACTAGAGGGCAGTGTCCGTATTGTCGGGGAGCGCGTTCGCATCACCGCACAACTGGTCGATACATCCACCGGCAATCACGTATGGGCGGAACGATTCGACAGACCCTTGGAAGACGTCTTCGAAGTTCAGGATGAAATCACGGCTTTGGTCGCATCTATGGTTGGACAGCAGGTGCGTGTCACCGAAGTGAAGAGTGCCATCAAGCGCGAACAGCAGGACATAAACGCTCGTGATCTCATCGCCCGCGCCCAGTGGCACATGGACCAGATGACCGAGGCCGACTTCGTGAAAGCGCGTGACTACGCAGAAATGACCATACGTCGCCACCCAAAGTATATCATCGCATTCAGCATGTTGGCTTATGTCAGCATCATGGAGCTTGTCTATGGTTGGGGTAGTCGATCTGCAGCTGAACTGATCGGCGATGCAACAGAGAATGCATTGACCGCAATAAGGATTGACCCCGACGATGAGATTGCCCGCACCTATCTTGCCGCCGTGTTTTGGATGACTGGAAAGCACGACGATGCCATCAAGGAATGTGAAGCCGTGCTACGGCAAAATTCAAACTTCGCAGCGGCAATGGGAATCATCGGCATCGTGCATGCGCATTCGGGTACCGATTCATATGAGTCAGCGGTTGAATGTTTGGAAAAGACAATCCGACTGAGTCCAAATGACCCCTGGTTGCAATTCTATTATGCTCATCGCGGCACGGCCGAGTTTTTGCTTGGACGTTATGATGAAGCAATCGAGTGGTATCAGAAATCGCTTCAACGAAATCCTGATCTGCCGAATACGCTCAGGATGCTGATATCGGCCTATGCACTGAAGGGAGACCTGGAAAAAGCAAGCCATATCAAGGCAATGGTCTTAAAACAGAACCCAAACTATTCTATCGAGGACGTTACCCGGCGTGTAAAACTAGCTTATAGGAATACCGAGGACTTCGAACATACCTTACGAGGTCTACGGCTTGCAGGTGTGCCTGAGATTTGAGAACAAAGTAAATCCATACCGTTCGTTGGTTTAGAATCGATAGTTCGCATTCGCCGCAAATGCACGAGAGACCGCTTCGAGTATTAAGCCGAATGACTTGCCTCGTCATAATTAGACCATTAGTTATGTTAGGGTTTCTCAAACGAGGAGGGACCGATGAAAGGCGATCGATTTAGCGAAGACAAGATTATCGGGATATTGCATGAAGGAGAAACGGGG
>JAOTWM010000004.1 GCA_029862885.1 Gammaproteobacteria bacterium | reverse complement strand
GTCCAAACGCGTCTACCGCACACGCTGGTCGTTAGATGTCGACCCTTATGAAATGTATTAGGTCTCCGGCTACCGTTGACGATCCCGGAGTCGGCGTGAATCGGCCGGGCGGTCACCAACAGCGATGACTATCACGCCAATATCAGGCCGCGAACAATCCGTCGTCAATGCATTATTGTTGGCGGCTGCATTGGCCTTGGTGTTCGGGATTTTTGCGCCGATGCTCACGTTGCAGAAGCTGGTGTTTATTACTAACACATTTTCCCTGTACTCCGGTGTCGTGGCGTTGTTTCGCGAAGGGCAGTTGATTTTGTGTTTGATAATCTTGGGTTTTAGCATCGTGCTGCCCGGCATGAAGATCGTGGTGCTATTTTCAGTCTGGAACCGGTGTCGGTCTTTTAGTGACTCCGAAGCCAAGCTTTTTCATTGGCTATCACTGTTAAATAAATGGTCGATGTTAGATGTGTTCGTGGTCGCTGTGCTGCTGGCCAGCGTTAAACTTGGTGCACTTGCCAGCGTCGAAGTGCACGCTGGGTTATACGCATTTGCGGTGGCGGTGGTGTTGATAATGCTTGTGACCCACAGGGTGAAACGAGTCCTCAAGCCTGTGCCGTAACCACCGAACGGTGATAGCAAGTCTTTGCCTGCGGCAACAACCCCGGTAGAATCGCGCCGCGTCGCCACCGCTGTGGGCTGCGCGACGCCCCATTATCAACGGACAAGGCCATGAAGGGACAAATCCGCGAGCTAATCGCCACTGCGCTGACCGCGTTACGAGACGCCGGCACCCTGACTCAGGTTCCGGACATCGACGCGATACACGTTGAACGCGCCCGGCAGGCTGAACACGGGGATTTCGCCTCCAACATTGCACTGGTTTGTGCCAAAACAGCGCGCATGCCGCCGCGTGAGCTGGCGGCGCAACTCATCGATTGTCTACCACCGTCAGTATTGCTTGATCGGGTTGAGTTAGCCGGGCCCGGTTTTCTAAATTTTTTCGTCACCAAGCAAGCGCTGTATAGCGTTATCGATGAAATTCGTAACGCCGGTGCGGCCTATGGCCGCAGCAACGATGGACATGGCCGCAGAGTCCTTGTGGAATTTGTTTCCGCCAATCCCACTGGTCCACTGCACGTCGGACACGGCCGCGGCGCGGCCTATGGGGACGCACTGGTGCGCGTATTGCGGGCGGCGGGATTTGCTGCAGACAGCGAATACTATGTCAACGATGCCGGGCGGCAGATGGATATTCTGGCGCTGAGCGTGTGGTTGCGATATTTGGAATTATGCGGCGTTGCGATCGATTTTCCAGACAACGCCTACCGGGGCGACTATATACGGGATATCGCCGCTAAACTTTTTAAATTACAGCAACAGCGCCTAGTGCGCGCCGAGATCGATTTGACAAGAAATTCGGGAGATGACCCCGACCGGCATTTGGACGATCTGATCGAGCATACCAGATCGGTGTTGGGTGCAGAGCACTATTTGGTCTTATTCACTTTGACACGTGACGAACTGGTGGCAGATATCCGCTCTGATTTGCATGAATTCGGTGTTGATTATGATCGCTGGTTTTTCGAAAGCGAGCTCGTCGAATCGCGCGCCATCAATGGCGTAATAGACTCGTTACTGCAAAGTCAACACGTATATGAGTCGGAAGACGCTTTGTGGTTTCGCTCCAGTGCGTTTGGGGATGAGAAAGACCGTGTGGTCAGACGTGCCAACGGAAATTTCACGTATTTTGCGTCGGATATTGCCTATCAGCACAACAAGGTGCAACGCGGCTACGATACGATGATTAATATATGGGGCGCGGATCATCACGGTTATGTGGCCCGCGTCAAGGGCTCGATGGCCGCACTCGGCAACAAGCCTGATGATTTGACGATTCTGTTTGTGCAATTTGCGGTGTTGTATCGATCGGGAGAGAAGGTCGCGATGTCGACCCGTAGCGGCGAATTCGTAACCTTACGCGAGCTGCGCTCCGAAGTCGGCGGTGATGCCGCTCGGTTTTTCTATGCGTTACGAAAGCCCGAGCAACATATGGATTTCGATCTGGATTTGGCGAAATCGCAATCAAACGATAACCCGGTATATTACGTGCAGTATGCGCATGCACGGATCTGCAGCGTGTTTCGCCAGCTGACCGAGAAAGACATCGACACCGGTTGGCAACACCAAACGGACTACACGTTGCTCAGCGCGGATCATGAGATCGAACTATTGCGCGCGCTATCCCGTTTCCCGGAGGTCACCGCAGCGGCTGCGGCGGCATACGAACCGCATCAAGTCGCGTATTATCTGCGCAGTTTGGCCAATGATTTTCATACTTATTACAACGCCCATCCATTTCTCGCGTCGACGCCGGAGTTGCGGGATGCGCGGCTTGCGCTCATCGACGCGACCCGCTGCGTGATTCGCAACGGCTTGTGGTTACTTGGTGTCGCTGCCCCGGAGGCGATGTGATGCGCTCGCCATGAGTCAGGCGCAACGCCGCTCCAACACCAAGGCCAAGCGCGTGCGCCGATTCGGATTCGATGCACCCGGACTCGGCATGTTGCTCATCGGTATTGTGGTGGGTGCGGTGGCGACGGCACTATGGCACGGCGTTAATAGCGAGCAACCAACCACGCTAGGCGGCGGCCTGCGCGCACTGATAGAGGCATCGAAGTCGCGATCCACCGTCGTCGACCCACAACCCGGTGTCTCGGTTCCGACCAAGGCGCCGCCGTCGACAACTCTTGATTTTTATCGAGTGCTGCCAAACACCAAGATCGAATATCTTCCACCAGTAGAGGACGTGTCTGATACTGCTCCTGAACCGGGTAATACGGGTGAAACCGAACAGGGCGTTTACTACTTTCTACAAGCCGGATCCTATGGCAATTTCAAAGATGCCGATCGGTTGAAGGCCAAGCTTGCCCTGTCGGGACTCGAGGCCCACATTCAGAAGGTCAGTATTGAAAGCGAGGGAATCTACTATCGCGTGCGCTTGGGTCCATTTATAAACCTCGGCAAACTTGCAAAAACTCATAGCCAACTTTCTAAGCAAGGTATCAATGCGATGCGGCTACGAATTTCCAGCGGCAAATCCGGATAATCTAGTGGTTCAAGCTTAATAAACTAAGGCTTACGCTGTATCACGCTGCGCTAACCAGCTGGCGATCGCTTTCGGTATTTGGCGCTGTGCGCGGCCGCTCACATAAATGCCGATGTGACCGCCTTCAAACGCGAGTTCGTCGTAGTCGTCACTCCCAACCACAGCCCGCAACGCGGTCGAGGCGGCAGGCGGTACGAGATGATCCTGGGTCGCGTAAATGTTGAACAATGGTATCTTAATATTGCGCAAATCGACATTACGGCCTGCGATCGAGACGTCGCCACTAATCAGCTTATTGTCTTGAAAAAAATCTTTGGCGAATTGACGAAATGCTTCGCCCGCTTGGTCGGGGCTGTCAAAAATCCACTTCTCCATGCGCAGAAAATTCATCAATTTCTCTGCATCATCGAGGATATCCACCATGCGGACGTATTTTTGGCTCGTGAGGCGGTACGGCTTTAGCGACAGGAATATCCAATTCAATAATTCCCCCGGTACATTACCGAGGCTATCCACCAATAAATCCACGTCGATATATCGCAGCCAACGGCTTAGCACGTTGTCTTCAGTATGAAAGTCGACGGGGGTCACCATCGTAATAAGATTCTTGATCTTTCCGGCGAACAGTGCGGCGTAGCACAAACTTAATGTGCCGCCTTGGCAGATACCAAGAACATTGACACTATCGGTTTGGTGTCGAGAGCGAACCACGTCGACACACCGATCGATGTAGCCATTGACGTACTCGCCAAGACCAATGCGCCTGTCGTCCTGGTCTGGGTATCCCCAGTCAATCAGGTAAACATCGATCCCGGCGGCCAACAGCCCGCGAATGAGTGAGCGGTCGGTTTGTAAGTCAGCCATATACGGCCGATTCACGAGCGCATACACGATCAGCAGTGGAATACGCGGCTTTTGCGCATTCCATTCGTAGTGAAACAACGTGAGTTTATCTTCGTGGTAAAGCGCGTGTTTCGGGGTCGGGCCAATATCGATATCTTTAACTTCGGCGAGCCGCGTCACGCCGCTGCCGAGCTTACGACTGAATTCCGCAAACTCGTGCGTCGCGCTATCGATCCAATGCGACGCGGTCATTTTTTTTGTTGGCGCTGGCCGGCGCGCGTGCGTTTACCCTCGGCGCGTGGCTTGGACAGGGCGCGCAGGCGGTTGAGTTCCGCCTCCACGTCTTGCAATCGTTGCTGCAGCGCATCGAATTCACCGCGGCTGGGGCCGTCCAGGACTTGTCGCGCTCCTACGGCAAGGCAGCGTTGTGTACGTTGCATTGCGAGCGCTGCATTGATCATTTGTCCCTGTAATTTCGCGTACTCCTCGGTCGCGACGGTTCGCGCATACTGTTCCTCGCAACAATCAATCCATATATCAAAGATCGCGCGGCCGCTCAGCGGCGCATCGGCATCGCGTTTGGCTAGCGCGCCCTGCAATTGTTCCACGGCACGCATCGCAATGTCGCTATGCACCTGCGCGTAGCGTGCCAAAAATTGCTGGTATTCGTGCCCTAACCGTTGCGACTCGCGTACCAATTCGGACCGCTCCTCGTTAACATCTTTATCGGTAACCGATGCAAGCCACTGGTCCGCAATTCGTTGCCAATGCGTCAATGGTCGATCCCACAGCCCATTTATTCGATTTGTCGCCGTTACCGGCGCCGTCAACATTGACCGCATTGCCGCCATGGCGTTCGCGGTCTCGTCACTCTGCGGGTCGTCGCTGTGTCTGGCGTCGTGCAATGCGGCGATGAATTCGAAATACGCGTTGCCGTGCTCGAGTAATTGCACGCCAAGTTCGTGTCCGAGATCAAGACTCCGGCGTTGCAGGTCCAGCCAATCTGAATCCCAGGACATTCTTCTCAGTTGGGTACGGTTAATGGCACTGTGGCCGATCACTTGATCGGCAGAGTAACAATGTGTATTGTTGCATTGCAACAATTTCGGCGTATCGTCGTAATCCTGGCAAGGACTAAGAGGCAGGTCAAATGCAAGAAGATGCGGTAATCCTCGCGGCCGGTCGCACCCCGATCGGTAATTTTGGTGGATCCCTGGCGGCGCTGTCCGGCAGCCAGTTGGGGGCCGCCGTCATTCAAGGTGTTTTGAGTCGCAGCGGTGTCGGAGCAGCTGACGTCGATGAAGTGATTCTCGGTCAAGTGCTGACGGCCGGCGCTGGGCAAAATCCCGCACGCCAAGCCGCAATGGAAGCCGGCATACCCGACACCGTACCGGCCATGACTATTAACAAAGTATGCGGAAGCGGTTTGAAGGCGGTGCATTTGGCGGCGCAAGCGATCCGATGTGGCGACGCCGATCTAATCGTGGCCGGTGGACAAGAAAGCATGAGTCGTGCTCCGCATGTGCTTCCGAAATCCCGCGATGGTGTGAAAATGGGAGACTGGCAACTCAAAGACTCAATGATCGTGGACGGTTTGTGGGATGCGTTTAATGACTATCACATGGGCAACACGGCACAAAACATCGCTACCCAGTTTCAACTCAGTCGTGAGCAGCAAGATCAGTTCGCAGCTGCCTCTCAAACCAAAGCGGAGTCGGCGCAAAAGTCCGATCGATTTCATGACGAGATCGTGCCGGTGAGCGTCCCCCGACGCAAGGGCGAACCGCTGTTGTTTGAGCATGACGAGTTTCCGCGCCATGGCACTACCGCCGAGTCGCTGGCCAAGCTGCGCGCGGCGTTTAGCCGCGACGGTACAGTCACCGCCGGCAACGCGTCCGGACTCAACGACGGTGCCGCTGCGCTGGTCGTCGCCAGTCATTCCAAGGCACAACAGCTCGGCCTTGAGCCGATCGCTCGCATTGTCGCCTATGCGAGCGCCGGCGTGGACCCGGCAATTATGGGAACGGGTCCGATACCCGCTACCCGACGTTGCCTTGATAAGGCGGGCTGGGAAGTTGCTGATTTGGATTTAATCGAAGCGAATGAAGCGTTTGCGGCGCAGGCGTTATCGGTAAATCGCGAACTGGGTTGGGATGAGTCCAAGGTCAATGTAAACGGCGGAGCGATCGCGCTTGGTCATCCGATCGGCGCATCCGGAGCGCGTATTTTGGTTACTCTATTGTATGAAATGCAGCGCCGCGACGCACAGCGCGGACTCGCTACACTCTGTATCGGTGGGGGACAAGGCGTTGCTATCGCGGTACAGCGGTAGGATCATGTGACGGGGCTATACGACAATTTTAGGAGAAAACCATTATGGGTAGAGTAGCTATTGTGACGGGTGGTACGCGCGGTATCGGCGCGGCAATTTCCACCGGGTTACGCGATGCCGGCTACGGCGTTGCCGCCACTTACGCGGGTAACGATGAACGCGCCAGCGAATTCTCGAAAGCCACGGGTATCCAGACCTATAAATTCGACGTGAGTGACTTCGGTCAATGCGCTGAGGGCGTGGCACAAATTGAAGGTGATATCGGCCCGGTTGACGTATTGGTCAACAACGCCGGCATCACCCGCGATGGAACGATGCACCGCATGGACTTTACGCAGTGGAACGACGTGATCCAAACCAATCTGTCGTCGTGTTTTAATATGTGCCGCTGCGTAATCGAAGGAATGCGCGGTCGCGGATTCGGTCGCATCGTCAACATCGGTTCCATCAATGGCCAAGCGGGCCAATACGGTCAGGTCAATTACGCCGCGGCGAAATCCGGTATTCATGGATTCACCAAGGCCTTGGCTCTGGAGGGCGCATCTCGCGGCATCACGGTAAATGCCATCGCGCCGGGATACGTCGATACTGACATGGTGCGCGCGGTGCCCGAGGCGGTATTAGAGAAGATCATCGCAACGATTCCGGCCGGGCGCTTAGGGCGTGCCGAGGATATCGCACGTGGGGTGTTGTTTTTGGTGGCGGACGATGCGGAATTTATCACCGGGTCCACGGTCAATATTAACGGTGGCCAACATATGTACTGATGGAGTCCTTAGAGTAAGCATGGGCGAATCAAGTTGAGAATCAAAATGGCCGCGATCAAGGGCACGGTAGGGTTGCAAATTCTGCCAAGACTTCGTTCCTGCGCGCCCCTCTCGCCTGCTTTCATGTGCGCGACGCCGAGATTGATTAATTTGGACTCTAGTCGATCGGCCATGACTTATTCAGCGGTTCACAAATTAGCGGTGCCGACGTACGGAAGCCACGTCAGCGCGAATGTCCATGCCTGATCCACGCGTCATCAAAAAATATCCCAATCGGCGATTGTACGACACCGAATTGAGCCGATATATCACTCTTGGCGATCTCCGTAAATTAGTATTGGATGGCGATGATTTCGAAGTTCGCGATGCCAGCACGAGTACCGACATCACCCGTACGGTGTTACTGCAAATAATTGCCGAGCAAGAGGCCGAAGGCCGGCCGCTGTTCACAACCGATATACTCACCCATCTCATCCGCTCTTACGGCGGTTCGACCCAAGATCTATTCACGAGTTACTTATCTAAAAGCCTGGAGATGTTCGGGCAACAGCAAGAGCTGTACCGGTCGCAACTGGGCAAGATGGCCAGTGGCGACGCGATCACTACCTTCGCGGAAATTACTCGGCGTAACCTTGAGATCTGGCAGGACGCACAACGTGCATTCATGGGTGCCGGAGAGGCGCCGAATTCCGGGTCCACCGATAAGGCGCCCGAAGACCCGGAGTAGACTGTTGTCGGCGCATCCTGCCGTGACCGCGATGCCGCGTCTTGCATCCTCCCGCATGGCGACCTCACGGGCCACATTGACAGCCGGACTCGGCCTGCACTATGGTGCACCGCATCATTGATGCAGTGCACCATAAGCGGGGGACTATATATGCCACCACAGATTGCATTGGTAACAGGCGGTACGGGTGGAATTGGTACCGCGATTTGTCAGCAACTGAGCAGCCAGGGCTACCGCGTCGTGGCCGGCTATCTGCCGGGCGATACGGAGTCCGCCAAGGCTTGGCAGGAACGCCTGTTGGCGGATGAGTGCCAGGTCGAAATCGAGGCCGGTGATGTCGCCTGTTTCGACTCCAGCCAGACCATGGTCCGAAGCATCGAATCCCGCATCGGCGCGGTCGATATCCTCGTGAATTGCGCCGGTATCACCAAGGATAAAACCCTGCGCAATATGGAACACGAACAATGGCAAGCCGTTATTGATACCAATCTTAGCAGCGTATTCAACGTGACGCGGCAGGTCATCGAGAGTATGTCGAGTCGTGGCTTTGGCCGAATCATTAACATCTCCTCGGTGAACGGGCAACGTGGACAATTCGGGCAAACCAACTATTCCGCCGCGAAAGCCGGCATGCATGGATTCACAATGGCTCTGGCCCAAGAAGTTGCGCGTAACGGAATTACGGTGAACACCGTCTCTCCGGGGTACATTCAAACCGAAATGACCATGGCTGTTCCAAAACAGATTCGAAATGAGATCGTGCAAGGCATCCCCTGCGGGGACATGGGTCAGCCGCACCAAATTGCCCACGTGGTGGGTTTTTTGTGCAGCGTCGAAACGAGCTATATAACCGGGGCTAACATTCCGGTAAATGGCGGTATGTACATGTCATTCTAGCCACGACCGGGCTAGCCACGACCGGACATGATGTTTTCTCGCCCCGCGTCAATTCCTGCACAGCGCGGCAGAGACACTGCCAACTCGAGCTACCCATGCGTATCGTTGGCCGGTATGATGCGTTCATATTTTGACTCCGTCAGGATCCAAGGAGAGATCGATGTCCGACCCCGCGATTGTGCAGAAAAATCCGTATCCGACGACTCTCGATCCCGGGACTTTTTAGTGGCGTCAATGCGGGCGCTCCAACAAGCGACCATTTTGCGACGGCTCCCATAAAGGCACCGACTTCACGCCGATCGAGTTGGAAACCCCGGAGTCTACGACACTTGCGTTATGCGGTTGCAAACATTCCTCCAACAAACCGTATTGGGATGGTATCCATAAGTCGCTCGGCATTTAACCCTGCGACGACGAAACGCGGCACGGCTACCATGCTGGCGTAGTCGTTGACGCATATGTGCTGCAGGCACTACACGGCCGACGGTTAGTCTCTGCGTAGCGATGCGAAAAATATTTATGGCTGTTGTAGTGATGGTGGTAATCGCCGCCGTTACGCCATATTGGTTCGGGCGCGAAATCGAGAACCACTACGACGCATATATCGACGAGATTCGACACCGGCAAGCACTGCGCGTGGTTACTGCCGAGTTCCAGCGCGGCTGGCTCGAATCGCGCTCCCATACAGTATTGGAGTTACCCCAATTACGACTACTGCTCGATTTCCAACAGCGCTTTGGACATGGACCGTTTCCGCAAATTGGCGCAATCGGCAGCTATACGGGATTCACGCCGCGAATGGTGGATGCGATTAGCGACCTGCGAATCGGCGGGTCGGACGAATCTGTGCCTATCGTTATATCGGCACGCGTCGCATTGGATGGCACGACGCAAGGTCAGATCGATCTGCCCAGCGCTACGATGGCGCTTGATCCGCAACGCCAGCTCGATACCGTTGCCAGCACGGGCTGGTTTGAATTCTCGCCACAGGGCCCCGTCCACTTGCGCTTACCGCTACCAAAATCGGCCTTGGCGACGCCGGGTGGTAGCCTCGAGCTCGAGAAACTGGCTCTCGAGATTGAGTCAACGCCAACCCCACAAGGTATACCATTAGCCGCCACCGCGATCGACATTGGTCGACTGCAGTGGCGGGACACGGTCACCGCGGCCCGCACTACAATAACCGAATTCGAACTGCGGTCCCGACTCACCGATAATAAGGGGTTATTGGAATATCGGCTGCAAGCGGCAGCCGAGGGGATCGTGGCCAACCACGACCCCGAGTTCTATGGCCCGGCGATATTCGATTTGGACATCAAGGGTCTGGACAGTGCAGCGATTGCGAGCGCACGGGATTCGTTACCGGCCATGCCACAAAGCGCGATGAGTTTGATACCGATTTTGATCGCAATTTTCGACGCGGGCCAACCAGAGTTGCACGCCGCTTTGGACGTGCAAACATCCGAAGGTGCGATCGAGGGCAGGCTTAATTTGCTACGTCAACCGGGAGTCACGGTGTCCAATGTTCTCGGGTTACTTCAGGCGGTGCAATTGAACGCCCATTTACTTTTTCCGGATTCAGCGGTGGCTCTATTTTTCATGGCACGAAGCATCGGTGGTGCCACCGAACGTGAGGACGCACGCGCGCAGTTCCAAGAATGGATTGATCGCGGGTATTTGCGGCGTCGCACTGATAAGCGCTACGAAATCAAGGTACGCTATATGAACCACGAGTTACTCGTGAACGAAATGCGTTTGGAGCCAACACAATGAGCCGCGCGCAGCCGATTGTGGTGTTGACCGCCGGAGAACCTGCGGGTATCGGCCCCGATCTATTGGTTATGCTCGCGCAGCATGCAGCGAAGAGCTGCCTGGTGGCGGTGACCGATCCCGAACTATTGGAGCAACGCGCCCATGCGCTCGGTCTGTCTTTACGGATCGATGAATTCAGTGGCGCACCGCATCGGCCGGGGCGAATGCAAGTGCAGCCGATCTCACTGTCGGTTGCTTCTGTGCCCGGCGAGCTGTGTTGCGATAATGCGGGATTCGTGCTCCAAACCCTAGACCGCGCGGCGGATGGATGTGTAGCCGGGGAGTTTGACGCTATGGTTACAGCACCGGTCCATAAGGGTGTGATCAATGATGCGGCGATACCATTTACCGGCCATACAGAGTATTTGGCGCAGCGTACCGGAGCCCCACAAGCGGTCATGATGTTGGTGTCGGGTCAGCTACGGGTCGCATTAGCGACGACCCACGTACCATTGCGGGAAGTCGCCGCGCGGATCACACGGCCATTACTGCGAGCAGTTATTCGCGTATTGGCATCCGATCTAAAACAATGGTTCGGGAAACCCGACCCGATCATCACTGTATGTGGACTCAATCCCCACGCCGGTGAATCGGGCCATCTCGGTACTGAGGAATTAGCGGTCATGATTCCGGCGCTCGACGAATTGCGCTGCGATGGATTGCGCCTGTTGGGTCCAGTGCCGGCCGACACCGCGTTCGTTGCCGCCGAGTTGAAGAAAACCGATGCCGTACTGGCCATGTACCACGACCAAGGATTGCCGGTTATTAAGCACGCAGGGTTCGGCGAGGCCGTCAATGTTACACTCGGCTTACCCATTATCCGCACCTCTGTCGATCACGGCACCGCGTTGGAACGGGCCGCTAGCGGTGCGGTCGAACTCGGTAGTTTAAATGCAGCCCTTCGGCTTGCGGAACGTCTGGTTCGTGACCGTCACACCGCGTAGTCCCGCGCGGTCGAAATTGCCACCATCGCAATTTTCGAACTGTCTAAACTAAATCGCCGGTTACAGCTTGATGCCACGAAATTTTGCGCCCGCGCGGCGACGCTTTGGCCAGCACTTTTTGCACGACCGGGCCGCGATTCGCCGAATCGTGGATGCGTTCTCGCCACACCCCGGTCAACATATCGTTGAAATCGGGCCGGGCCGGGGTGCCCTGACTCGCGAACTGCTCAGCCGTGTACCTGAATTGCACGCGGTCGAACTGGACCGTGACCTCGCCGCTTGGTTGCGGACTGAATTCGACTCGGATTCGTACCGGCTCACCGTACACGAGGCCGACGCATTGGCTTTTGACTTCTCTAACGTAGCGGTGGATCCCGGTCCGTTACGCATTATCGGCAACTTGCCCTACAACATCTCGACGCCGCTGTTGCTACGTTTTCTGGAATTTAATGCCATAATCGAGGACATGTATTTCATGTTGCAACGCGAAGTCGCAGAACGACTCGCGGCGGTGCCGGCAACAAAACAGTATGGCAGATTGACGGTAATGGTTCGAAGTTTGTGCACGGTAGAGAAAGTGCTAACGCTCGGTGCTGGCGCGTTTACGCCGCCACCTAAGGTGGAATCGACAGTCGTGAAGCTCGTGCCGTTTGCTCGGGACCCATACGGCATTGCTGACCGCGCCAAGTTCGCCGATGTGGTGCGGCGCGGATTTGGGCAACGTCGCAAGACCATCCGTAATTCGCTGCAACCGCTGCTTGACGCGCGCGCAATTGAGTCGGCAGGCATCGATTCAGGGCTGCGGGCCGATCAGCTCAGTATCGAGCAATTTGCCGCGTTGAGCGCGATACGCTCCAGACCATGACTAATTCGACCAGTTACATCGGCGGCATTAGGAATATTGCGCATAGGTGTGGCGGTGCACTTGCAGCGATTACTCGCGCGTCCGTTGGCACGACGTTGCTGACGGCGATCATGATTGTACCCGCTACAGCCGGCTACTTCGATTGCAGCGTCGTCTACGATGAATACGAGAATCTCATGAATAAGCAGTTTTTAATGGAGCCGGATCGGTTCGTGGCGACCATTCAGGAGCGACTAACCAAGGAGCAATTCGCCCAAATCGATGCCAATCGGTTTTTGTTGTACAACGGTCGCGAAGGCCTGGGAATCGCGGTCATCGTGACTAACCGCAATAGCCACGGCAAGATGCTGTTTACCTGGGACAACGTTGCTGCGAATGAGGCCATGGCGCCCGCATTTCTCATCGAAGACACCGTCTTGTTCGGCCGTGTGAAGGACGGTTATGGGCCACGCCGTCTACCCCGGGTTCACCTCAATCCGGGGTTCGCGGTGGATGTCGACACTGGCGTGATTGGCGATAGCGATGAACCGGGTACCGATATTGCCTATGTTGCCGGCGAAGACGGTATCTATATCCAGGCCGTAAATGGCGCTACACTTGAGTTCCCGACCGAATCCTTGTGCCATAAGGTGGAGTAGCGCTCCCGGTGCGGACATATCGGTCACGATGTAAATTATTGAAAAATATTATCCGATAGGTCTTATAGAAATAGTGACGCTGATCGATACTGGAGCGATGGTCGGCGATATGTTGCCCCTTTTTGGCTCAGGAGGAAAAAGCCCATGCGAATGCATATAGCTACAATCAACTCAATTGCCGTAACTGCTACCGTTGCATTGATGGCGGTCACGACCGCGGGATACGGCGCTGGTTTTCAAATCAGTGAGCAGACGGTTACCGGCCTCGGCCGTGCATTTGCCGGTAGCGGCGTAGCCGGCGACGATCTGTCCGACATGTTTTACAACCCGGCCAGCATGGCGTTACATGATGAACGCCGGTTTCAGGCTGGGCTGTCGTTGCTGTCCATCGACAGTAAGTTCCAGAATCAAGGATCCACGCAAACTTTGCTGGGCCCCGCGGGATTCATCACGATCCCAACTTCCGGGATCGACGATAACGGCGGTGAAGATGCGGCGGTACCGAATCTCTACTATGTGTTTCCCGCGCGCGGCGCGGTTCGCTACGGGATCAGTATCACCGCCCCATTCGGTCTAAAAACGCAATACGATTCGACCTGGGTCGGCCGCTATCATGCGCTGGAGTCAGAACTGAAGACGATTGATGTGAATCCTGCTGTGGCGTTCGCCGTAAACGACAAAGTGTCGATCGGTGGCGGTATCAGCGCTCAGTTCGCCGACGCGACGTTGTCGCAGGCCGTGTTCTTAGGACTGGGCGTACCGGACGGTCGCGCCACGATCACAGGCGATGACACTTCGATCGGCTTCAACTTGGGAGTAATGGTGTCGACCGAAAACGATGCTCGATTTGGCGTATCGGTCCGTTCCAAGATTAAGCAGGAAGTGGAGGGCAACCTCGATATTTCCGGGACGCCAGCGGACGGCAGATTCGGTGCGAAAGCCACGGTGGATTTGCCTGAAACGGTTTATGCACATGGTCTAATACCGCTGTCCTCGGGCTGGTCGTTGCTGGGTGGGGCGCGCTGGACTAATTGGAGCCGATTCGACGAGCTGCGCGTGATGTTCGACAATGGCGCGCCGGATTCGGTAACCGATGAAAGCTGGGACGATTCGCTGACGCTGAGTATTGGCTTGAGCTATGAGCCCGAAAACTCACCATGGACCTGGCGTTTTGGGTTGGCCCGCGACGAGAGCCCAGTGCCGGACGCGCAACATCGCACCCCCCGTGTACCGGACAGCGATCGCGACTGGTTTACCGTCGGCGCCAGCTATCGGTCGTCGGATAACGTCAGTATCGACTTCGGTTTTGCGCATCTGGAAGCCGACGACGCGAAGCTTAACAACACCGTGAATTTGGTATCCGCGGCACCGGGCTTATTTACCGATACGTTGGTTGGAGAATACGCGTCCAATAGCGTCGATATACTCGGTATTCAAATCCAAGTGGATTTTCCGGCGAACTAAAGGGTCGATCCAGTCGTTACATCTGTTCGGGAATCGAATCTGCTAGCCACCCCTCGGGCGCGGTGTCGCGGTCATTACGCCACGCTCGCGCTTTGGGGCTAGTCCCGTAACCTAGCGATTGCGCTTAGCGGCCAGCGATTCGCTGCATCGTCTCTTTAATCCACGCCTCTGCCTCGCTGTTAACCGATTTCGGACGCCGGCCTTTGGTATCAATACGCGGTCCGATCGCCACCGTAACAACGCCGGGTTTCTTCAGGAAGCCACGGCGTGGCCAGAATTCTCCGGCGTTATGGGCTACCGGTACAATTGGCGCCCCGCTACGCACTGCTAACATCGCGCCGCCGGGGTTATAGCGTCCATGTTCGCCGGGCGGCATCCGTGTACCTTCCGGAAATACCACAACCCAGCGGCCCTCGTTAAGTCGCTCGGTACCCTCGCGAACCAAGTGTGATAAGGCTTGCGCTCCTGCAGAACGATTGATGGAGATCGGCCGAGATGCGGCGAGACCCCATCCAAAAAACGGGATCCACAGCAGCTCACGTTTCAGCACCCAGGCTTGGGGCGGGAATATCAGTTGAAAGGCGATAGTTTCCCAGGCGGATTGATGCTTTGACAATATCACCGCGGGTTGGTCTGGGAGATTCTCAAGACCGCGCACAGTGAACGACAAATTACAGGTCACCCTCAACCACCAGATTGCGAAGTGGGCCCAACCACCAATGATACGCGAGCGAAGCAGGGGTGGTAACGGGAACGCCAACATCGAAATTGGTGAATACAAGATAGCGGAGATTGACTGACCGATGAGAAACAGCAGTGAACGAAGCGTGCGCATTTGCGGCTAGCTTCTGCGCTCAGGGGCAACCGTGTTTGTATTTAGGCGCCCTTCCAAAAGCGCGTCGGTGAAGGCCGCCAAATTCTGAAATACCGGTACGTCGCAGAGTGCCGGGTCGCAGGTGATCCGTTGTCCAGGAATAAGATCTAGCTCGTTCTTGCCGGATAATAACAGCACGGGTTGGGCTCCGGCATTGATCGCGGCGTGCAAGTCAGTCACCGAATCTCCGGCGAACAGCACCCCGTGCAATGTCGTTTTTAGACGCTTGGCGATGTCCAGTAGCATCCCGGGCTCAGGCTTGCGGCAGTGGCAGCCGTCGCCGGAGTCATGCGGGCAGATAAAGATCGCGTCAACGGCACCACCTTTCTTGTGAATATGATCGAGCATGCGGGAATGAATTCGGTTCAATGTATCGATGTTGAACAGCCCGCGCGCGATCCCGGATTGATTGGTAGCGATTACAATTTTGTAGTCTGCGCGGCACAGCCGTGCGATGGCCTCCAGGCTGCCGGAAATGGGCCGCCACTCGTCCGGCGATTTTATGTGGGTGTCGGAATCGTGGTTGATGACGCCGTCGCGATCGAGGATAACTAGGCGCATATCGTTATTTCGCCGTCATCTGTATATGTCCAACATCATTCGGAGATATTCGCATAAACCGCGCAGGACATTGACGTCATCCGGCGCGACGAACTCGGAACTTCGCGCAGGGGCCAGAGTTCAGGGGAAATCGAGCTAAGTAGCCGTAGCTATACATCAAGCAGGATTGTGACGAATACCACGTCCGATTTTTCCGGAATTCGAATCGGGCAATCTGTGCGGCGGCCCAATAACTTAACACCATCGGCAATCGATTCCGATTTTGTAGCGACTCCACGCACATTGACTGCGCTCACGAAATTTACGAGCTATTACGAGGAAAACTCCGAAACCCGAATCCGACCTTTGATGCGGCGTCCGATACGGCTATCCAGTTTCTTCATTTTCTTCCAAAACGCACGGTTTAAATCGAAGTCGGCGGCGATCGCGGTCCCGACCAACAAGATCAGCAAATCCGCGCATTCCTCCTCCAATGCAGTCACGGATTTTCCCTTGGTTACGCACGCTGAAATTTCACCAAGTTCCTCTGCCATCAGGGCTACGCGGTACGCCATGTCTTCCCCGCCTTGTTCGCGTAGGTGGTGGCGATCGTGAAAATTCTGCACCGCGCCCAACATTTGCCGGTACGAATCCGTATCACTCATAATTTCCAGTCTCGGCTCGGGGTTGAGCCTCAAGATACAGTGCCAGGCGGTGCTCGCACAAGACCTGCCGGAGTTTGAGTACGACCGTAGGCGTGCTCCAGGGTTAAGGATTCTGCAAACGCGACACGTCGGCAATGCGCAGGAATAATTCACCGACATCGTGCAGTAGCGCGAGTCGATTACGACGCACGTCAGGGTCCTCGGCCATGACCATGACTTCGTCGAAGAACCGGTCGACGGGTTCCCGCAACGCTGCTAATCGCGCCAGCGACTTGGTGTAGGCGCGTGTTCGCAACAACGGTTCCACTTCTTTGCACGCCACATCGATCGCGTTAGCGAGATGTTGCTCGGCGGGCTCTTGAAGGCGTAACGCGCGGTCTCGTGGCTGCGCGGACTCGTAATCCGCTTGACGCAGAATATTACGAATCCGTTTGTTGGCCGCCGCCAAGCTCGTCGCGGCTTCGTGTTTTCGAAATTCGGCAACAGCTTGCAAGCGCTGATCAAAGTCGTACAGCGCAGTCGATGTCGTCGTACTCACCGCTGCTATTTCGTCAGCGGCGTAACCCCGTGCCGCGTAGTAGCTGGGCAACCGATCCAGTATGAATTCCAGCACTTTATCAGCCGTGTCGGCATTGAGAGCGCGCCGCGTATCGGGGTCCGGAATCCGCGCGGCTGCTGCATTAAAGACACGCACCGTTGACTCCACCAAGAGGCGTAAATCGGTGTCAACTGTGGCTTCGACAAGCAGGCGCAACACACTCAAGGACACGCGGCGCAGTGCGTATGGGTCTTTGTCGGCGCGCGGTTCCTCGCCAGCGGCAAACAGGCCTACCAGCGTGTCTAATTTGTCGGCAATGGCCAACGCGCGACCACCGGGCGTGATCGGTAGCGAATCGCCGCCATATCGAGGCTTATAGTGTTCCGCAATGGCGGTCGCCACGGCTTCGGGTTCGCCGTCGTGCCGGGCATAATGCCCGCCCATGACGCCTTGCAGTTCTGGAAACTCCCCGACCGCATCGGTAACGAGGTCGGCTTTGCAGAGTATAGCGGCGCGGCTGGTTGCGTCTGCATCGGCACCGGTAATCAGTGCGAATTCGGTAGCGAGTTTTGCGAGCCGCTCGGATTTCTCATGAAACGAGCCGAGGCTGTTATGCCAAGACAGGTTCCGCAGGCCCCCGAGCCGTTGCGACAACGGAGTTTTGCGATCAGTATCCCAAAAGAACCGCGCGTCCGCCAAACGAGCCCGCAATACGCGTTCGTTGCCGGAACGGACGCGCCGGGGCGAGCGGCTCTTAATATTGCAGACGCTGATAAAATACGGTAGCAGCACGCCGTCTTTATCACAGACATGAAAATATTTCTGGTGGTCGCGCATTGCAGAAATCAGCATTTCGGCCGGAATATCCATGAACGCATCGTCAATCGTTCCCAGTATCGCGACTGGCCATTCCACGAGCCCGGTCACTTCGTCGAGAAGCGACTCATCACTACCAACGATTCCGCCTTTGGTGGTGGCTAACCGTGTAACCTGCTTGCGGATCGTTTGCGCTCGCGCCGTGAAATCGGCCATCACGAAGCCGTATTTTGTCAAAATCTCCGGATAGTCGTCGGCGTTATCTATCGGTAACGCATCCGGAGCGTGAAACCGATGGCCGTAGGTGCAGTTACCGGTTCGCATCGATAGCAATTCGGTTTTGATCACGCGTTTACCGTGCATGAGCACCGCCCAGTGCACCGGTCGCACAAACTCAGTTTGACCCGCCCCCCAACGCATTCGGCGCGGTATCGGCAATGCCTGCAATGCGGCGCGCACGCAACCCGGCAGCAATTGGCCTACGGTTAATCCGCGTTGGCGTTGGCGGTATACCAGCCAAGCGCCTTTTTCGTCTTCATGACGCTGCAGTTCGTCGAGTTCAACACCGCACGATGCCGCGAAACCTATAGCGGCCTTGGTCGGCGCACCGTTGGTATCGAATGCGACGTTGACGCCCGGACCACGCCGCTCGGTATTTCGGTCGGGTTGCTTACCAAACACATTCGGTATCCGCACCCCAAGCCGGCGGGGCGCGGCAAACCATTGAAATTGTCCGTTCTCTTCGACCAGCAATCCGGTGCTGCGTAATTCACCATATAACGCCGCGCCGAGTGCAGCGCCGAGCTGCCGCAGCGCACGCGGCGGCAGCTCTTCGGTACCGATTTCCAGCAGCAGGGTTTTTGCCTGTACGCGGCCATTAACGGATCGCCGCGTCATTGTTGCGCCACCGCGTGGCCACGGGGAAAGCCCGCGCGCTCACGGGATTCGAAATACGCTTGGGCGACGGCGCGTGCGAGGCCTCGCACTCGACCGATATAGCGCGCTCGTTCAGTCACGCCGATCGCATGTCGCGCGTCCAACATATTGAAGGCGTGTGATGCGTTCAGCACCATTTCGTAAGCGGGTAGCGGCAGACCGTGCTCAACCAATCGGGTGCAGGAGGTGGCGTAGGATTCAAACTCACGCAGTAATGTTGGGATATGGGCTAACTCGAAGTTGTAAGTGCTGTGCTCAATTTCGTTTTGGCGATACAAATCTCCGTAGCGATATTCACCGTTCCAATCGAGGTCGAAGACGTTGTCGACGCCCTGTAGGTACATTGCGATTCGTTCCAGACCATAGGTAATCTCGCCGGTCACTGGACGGCAGTCCAGTCCGCCGACTTGTTGAAAATAGGTAAACTGGGTGATTTCCATGCCGTTCAGCCAGACTTCCCAACCGAGTCCCCACGCGCCGAGGCTTGGCGACTCCCAGTCGTCTTCAACGAAGCGGATATCATCTTGTAAGAAATCGATTCCGAGATGCTGAAGCGAACCGAGATAGAGCTGCTGAAAGTCGTCGGGCGATGGTTTCCATACAACCTGAAACTGGAAGTAGTGTTGAAGGCGGTTGGGATTTTTACCGTAACGGCCATCGGTGGGGCGCCGTGACGGTTGCACATAGGCGGCCTTGAATGGCTCCGGACCGATTGACGCGAGAAAGGTGGCGGTATGGAAAGTGCCGGCCCCGACCTGCATGTCATAGGGTTGCAGCAAAATACAGCCTTGCTCGGCCCAATACTGCTGCAAACTGAGAATGATGTCTTGAAATTTCACGCCTACGGTTTGTTCGAGTCCTTCAAAGGCGCCGAATTATAGCGGCTCCGTGTCTTTAACTCAGCTGTTAATACACGTTTGACGTGCGCTTGTCAGCGCCGCGATATATCAGGCGCCAACACGTCCCGGGCTCAGTCAAATCTCGCCGCTCCGGTTATGGACTCGCTGTAGGCGGCGGTAGATCTTATCGGCGTGGCTTCGGAAAAACGCGCTGCGGGCGTTGGGATTGGCGCTGCCAGGCGAAGGCAATGCGGCGGCCAATTCTGCGGCTTGGCGCAGTGACAGTAACGCGACGGGCTTACTCCAGTAGTGCCGAGCGGCGGCCTGTACTCCAAATACTCCACGGCCGAACTGCGCAGTATTGAGGTAAATCTCCAGAATCCGTCGCTTACTCACGAGCACCTCCAGCGTCACCGTTAATAACGCCTCGTGCCATTTTCTGAGCCAGCTTCGTTCCGGTGTCAAATACAAATTCTTCGCCGTCTGCTGCGAAATAGTACTGGCGCCAAACGCAATGCGGCGGCGCTCCATGTTGACATTAATAGCGTGTTGAATCGCAGTAAAATCGAAACCCGCATGGGAATAGAAACGACCGTCTTCGGCGATGAGTACCGCGCGCACAACATGCGCGGGTATTTTTTCGATAGCTATAGGTTCCCAGCGCGACGTATTCAGCCCACCGCGGGTGCGTTGATCACTGATAAAGCGCGACATCGGCACCGGACCCGTTTCCAGCACGGGTCGTTCGTGCCAAAGTTGCCAGACGTAAAATAAGTCGATAATCAGAACGGCCAGTAGCAGCCGCCAAAGCCCGCTCGCAATACCATGCCCGACCCGAGTCAGCACCGACATCGGTTGCGCTCAAATTCAATGCGAGCTTTCGAAAACACTTAAACTTTACCGACTAAGCATTTGAAATATCTTATGTACTCGTTTGCGAGCGGATCGCCTATTGTACGTCGAGCTGGATTGTTAGACATAGATAGTCATTTCCGCTAAGGTTATGCCACCAAAAAAAGGATCAAGCGTCCAAACCACCGAGGAGGAGCCGGCCCAATGATGGGTCGATGTCTTCAGAACAAGGCCCGGCAACGGGCCTTTTTCTTTGTGTGTCGCGCATCGCCTCTGTGTCGCGTCACGGGTGAGCCGTTGCTGTCGACTGAACAAAGGGCTTGTTAAAATTTTGTTTCACTCCACTACCCTTTCCGACCGATTCGATGGAAGTCTATCGTAAGGCAGTCGCTCTGGTCTCGGGCGGATTGGATTCTATGTTGGCCGCTAAGATCGTGCAAAACCAAGGTGTGCACGTCGAAGGACTGAATTTCTTTACCGGATTTTGCGTCGAAGGACACACTCATGCAATTCGAACAAGCACTGATCGGCCTAATCGCAATAACGCGTTATGGGTTGCGGAACAACTCGGTATCAAACTGCATATAATCGACGTGATTGACGAATACAAGAAAGTCGTAATCAATCCGAAGCATGGATACGGTGCTCATCTGAATCCGTGCCTCGACTGTAAATCGTTTATGGTCGGCAAGGCTCGGGAGTGGATGGAGCATCACGAATTCGACTTTATCATTACCGGCGAAGTCTTGGGACAGCGCCCAAAGTCGCAGCGCCGGGAAACGTTCCCGGTGGTGGCGCGTGAGTCCGGTGCCTACGATCGTTTACTGCGCCCCCTCAGTGCCAAGTTGCAGGCGCCGAGTTTGCCGGAACGCGAAGGCTGGATCGACCGCGACGCGCTGTTCGGCTTTAACGGTCGTAGTCGCAAGCCACAAATTGCGTTGGCTCAACGATTCGGTCTAAACGATTATTCACAACCAGCCGGTGGGTGTTGTTTTCTAACGGATGCATCGTATTCCGGCAAGCTGCGAGATCTTTGGGAATACCGTGGTACCAAGCAGTATGATTTCGATGACATTATGTTGTTGAAAGTCGGGCGCCACCTGCGGCCACGACCCAATATGAAATTAATTATTGCTCGAGACGCGGGCGAATCGCAGTTTTTACGCGGCTATCGCCGCCGCTTTACCCATCTATTTAGCGTGAGTCATTCCGGGCCATTGGTGTTATTGGATGGGGTGGACTGTGATGACAATACAAGATTGGCGGCGCGACTCACAGCGCGATTCGGCCAAGGCCGCGATGCAGCTTCGGTGCGGCTCGACGTTGTCTATAGTGACGGCGAGCAGCGCCAACTTAATGTCCGACCGCTGCCGGCCGAGCAAGTGCTAAAGGATTGGTATCTGTGAGCCAGCACCGATTGGATGCGCGCTATTTGTTGTGTCCGCTGCCGGTCATCCGTACTCAGCAAATGGTTGACGAACTCGCGCACGGGGACATAGTAGAGGTGATTTGCACCGACCCCGGTGCGCTTAACGATATCCCGGCTTGGTGCCGGGTTCATGGTCACGAGTTGTTGAGCGCCGGCAGCAGCGGTGAGGATATTGTCGTAACCGTAAAAGTTGTCGGAACGACGCGATGACCACGTCGCCGTGGAAAGCTTTGACATCGGTCGTGACGCGCGAAACCATGCCTTCCATCGATGCGACAGTGTTGGATACCACAGACCCGGTCCGTTACCGTGCGAGCCGCCGAGTGACGATTATCGGTGTGGGCGTCAATTTCGGTCTGGCCTGCGGGCAGATTGTGTTGGGTATAACCGGAGGCTCACAGGCCTTGGTTGCCGACGGTGTCCACACCATGTCCGATATCGTTACCGATCTTATGGTGTTATTCGCGGTGTGGCAGGGCGCCAAGGCCGCAGATGCAGAACATCCCTATGGTCATTCGCGGTTCGAGACCGCCGCTACAGTCGGTGTTGCTATCATGTTGTTGCTGGTGGCGCTGGGGATATCCATCAACGCCGGGCGGCGCTTGATGTCACCGGAAACGCTCGGTACGCCGCTACCGTTTACCTTGCTGATGGTTGTGGTGACTATTTTATCGAAAGAGGGTCTGTTTCGTTATACCACCGCGGTCGCTCGGCGATTCCACTCCAACCTGCTACAAGCCAACGCCTGGCATCACCGCAGCGACGCGGTATCGTCGTTCATAGTTTTCGTGGGTATCGCGGGCAGCCTGATGGGCATGACCTATCTCGATGCGGTAGCGGCAATCGGTGTGGCCATGATGATCGCGAAAATTGGTTGGGAATTGGGCAACGACGCGCTCAAGGAACTGGTTGATACGGGATTGGATGCTGAGCAGGTCGCGAAAATTCGGAACACGATTCTTGCCGCTGATGGAGTAACGGATCTGCATTTACTGCGCACTCGGCGTATGGGGGGCCAGGCACTCGTGGACGTGCATATTCAAGTCGACAGCCGAATCAGTATATCGGAGGGACACCATATCAGTGAGGCGGTGCGACGCGAATTGATCGATAAATTCGTCGTGGTCACCGACGTGACCGTGCACATCGACCCCGAGGACGATGAGGCCGAGCTTTTGAACCTCGGTCTGCCCATGCGTACTGAGATCACGCAGCGACTCGACGACGCGTTGTCAGGCATGGACGACGCCCGCTACATCGACAAGGTGACGCTGCATTATCTATGTGGAAAAGTGTCGGTTGAACTATTTATTCCAATTTCCAAGCAGCCCGACGACGCGGTGCGGTTGAAAATAGCCCGGGAATTTCGGGAGGCCGTCAATGCTCACGATGATCTTAAGAATATCATCGAGTCCGTAACGGTCCACTTTGCCGTATCCGCACAGTAATGGTGCATTAGGCATGGTCCGGCACTATAATGGCGCGGGCACGGACGTTTGATTGCGTCGCGCCCGAAGCCTAGCGGGCGAGCGGCCCGGCCGTCCGAGTTGGCATAGTTCCTGCATTGGCTATATTAACGTACGGAAGGCTTGCCGCGCGTCAGGCGTGCTTCGCTTAGGTCCAATGCACTTCCCACAAACTTGAACACACAGAGGAACATCAAATGTCAGTCGCGGATGTATTGAAATATATAAAGGATCAACGCGTAAAGTTTATCGATTTCCGGTTCACCGATACCCGCGGTAAGGAACAACATGTCTCTGTGCCGTCAGCGATGGTCGATGAAGCCGTTTTCGAAGACGGCAAAATGTTCGATGGTTCATCCATTGCCGGTTGGAAGGGCATTAACGAGTCCGACATGATTCTTATGCCGGACCCGCTGTCGGCGGTGATCGATCCGTTCATGCAGGAAACCACCATTCAGCTGCGTTGCGATGTCATCGAACCGGCTACCTTGCAGGGCTACGAGCGCGACCCTCGGTCCATAGCCAAACGCGCCGAGGCGTATTTACAGTCGACCGGTATTGCGGATACCGCATACTTCGGGCCGGAGGCCGAGTTTTTCGTATTCGACGCGGCGCGCTGGGGCGTCGATATGAGCGGCTCTTTCTATGAAATCGACTCGTCCGAAGCCGCTTGGAATTCCGGACGTACTTTTGATGAAGGCAATATTGGCCACAGGCCGGGCATCAAAGGTGGCTACTTTCCGGTACCGCCGGTTGATTCGTTACACGATGTACGCTCTGCAATGTGCATGGCGATGCAGGAGATGGGTGTTGACGTTGAAGTCCACCATCATGAGGTGGGCACCGCGGGACAGGGTGAGATCGGTACTCTATTCAATAGCCTCGTCGCCAAAGCCGACGAATTACAGATTTATAAATACTGCGTGCATAACGTCGCCCATGCACACGGTATGACCGCGACCTTCATGCCAAAACCACTAGTGGGAGACAATGGCTCCGGCATGCATGTGCATTTGTCGCTGATGAAGAATGGCGCCGCAGTTTTCAACGGTGATGAATACGGCGGACTGAGTGAAACAGCACTGTATTATATTGGCGGCATTTTTAAGCACGCCCGCGCTGTGAATGCGTTTACCAACGCGTCGACTAATAGCTATAAACGCTTGGTACCCGGTTTCGAAGCACCGGTGCTGCTAGCCTACTCGGCGCGCAATCGCTCGGCATCGTGCCGTATACCTTATGTCTCTAACCCGAAGTCACGTCGAGTCGAAATTCGTTTTCCCGACGCCTCCGGCAATCCGTATTTGACGTTTACGGCATTATTGATGGCGGGTTTGGATGGCATCCAGAATAAGATTCACCCGGGCGATGCGTTCGACAAGGATCTCTACGATTTGCCGCCTGAAGAAGAACGCCAAGTGGCGACCGTTGCACATTCGTTGGATATTGCCTTAGACGCACTGGATAGCGATCGCGAATTCCTAAAAGCGGGCGGTGTATTCACCGACGATACGATCGATGCCTATATCGGCCTGAAGATGGAAGAAGTCACCCGATTGCGAATGAGTACCCACCCCGTTGAATTCGAGCTCTATTACAGCGTTTAGAGCGTTACGGCATGCGCCCGGTCGAAAGGGCGCTTTTTTTTGTGGCACGGCTGCACCATTGTGGTGCGAATTCGATGTCGGCTAATTCGCAAGCGCGTCTGCTCGGGTTCTTAAGCACCGCCGTTCTGACCTGCAATCGGCGTTCGGAAATTACGTATTTGAATAGTGCCGCCCAAATGTTGTTGGCAATCGGCCCTAAACGAGTAACCGGACAACGCCTTACGAAATTCGTGGAAGGCGCTGATTTGCCGCCTTCGATTGAACGTGTGCTGGTAGACGGCCAAGCGGTAACCTTGCGGGAACTCACCGTTGTCGGTGGCGGCCGAGAGGGTGAAGTGCCGGTGGATTGCACGCTGACCCGAATTTCCGATCGTGCCATCGGTGCACAATTACTCGTGGAGTTGATCCGAATCGACCAGTTCATGCGTTTTGCCCGCGAGGGCCGACAGCGCGAGCGGCACGCTGCCAATCAAATGTTAGTTCGAGGTCTCATTCACGAGATCAAGAATCCACTGGGCGGCTTGCGGGGTGCCGCGCAATTGCTCGGACGAGAAATCAACGATCCGGAATTGCGGCCCTACATGAATATCATCATCGGCGAGGCCGATCGGCTACGTAATCTGGTGGATCGAATGACCGACCCATTTCGCCCGGCGGCGCGCTGCCATGTCAACATACACGAGGTACTGGAACATGTTGGGCGTTTGGTTACACCCGGGCTCCCTAGCGGTATCACACTCGATCGTGATTACGACCCGAGCTTACCGGCAGTATACGGCAACAAAGAGCAGCTCATACAAGCATTGCTTAACGTGGTTCGTAACGCGATACAGGCGGTTACCGAACCGGGTAGAATTTGTTTGCGGACCCGAATCGACCATCAGCGCACCATGGGCGGGATTCGCCACCGCCAAGTTGTGCGTATCGATGTCGAAGACAACGGCACCGGGGTTTCTGACGCACTCGGCGACCAGATTTTCGATCCGTTGGTGACCGGGCGTGCCGATGGTACAGGCCTCGGATTGCCGATCACACAAGAGATCGTTAGCCATCATCAAGGTACTTTGGAATATCAAAGTCTGCCCGGGCATACGCAGTTCACACTGTACTTACCGGTGGCGCAATCGTCGTGACTAACTCGTCCGTTCCCAGCGTCGCCCGGGTATGGGTTATTGACGACGACGCGTCAATTCGTTGGGTGTTGGAAAAGGCTTTGCAGCGTGCTGACCTCGATGTTCGTGCGTTTGCATCCGCCAGTGAAGCACTGAACAGACTTGCCGTCACGTCGCCCGACGTTATTGTCACCGACATACGCATGCCGGAATTGGGCGGATTGCAACTGCTTGATCGACTGCAACAAGACGCACCTCAAATTCCTATAATTGTCATTACTGCCCATACCGATCTAGACAGTGCAGTGGCTTCGTATCGGCGCGGTGCGTTTGAATATTTGCCCAAGCCGTTCGATATCGACGACGCCGTGGCATTAGTTAAGCGCGCCATTGATCATAGCCGCAATACCAAGTCACGGATCGATGTTCCGCTATCGCGGCCACCCGGGATCATTGGTGAAGCTACCGCGATGCAAGATGTGTTTAGAGCGGTGGGTCGCCTGGCCGGCTCCGACATGAACGTGCTAATCCTCGGTGAGTCGGGAACAGGCAAGGAATTGTTGGCGCAAGCTTTGTACGACAACAGTCCGCGCAATGGTAATGCTTATGTCGCATTAAATACCGCCGCGATTCCTGCCGAACTTCTCGAGTCGGAGTTGTTCGGGCACGAGCGCGGAGCGTTCACTGGCGCGCACGCCCAGCGCATAGGTCGATTCGAACAGGCGGACGGTGGTACCTTGTTTCTGGATGAGATCGGCGATATGCCGGAAGCGCTGCAAACCCGGTTGCTACGGGTGCTGTCCGACGGCCAGTTCTATCGGGTCGGTGGCCACCGGCAACTAAGAGTTGATGTGCGCATTCTCGCGGCCACCAATCAGAATCTGGAGGCGCGGGTGGCCGAAGGCCGATTTCGTGAAGACCTGTACCACCGTCTCAACGTTATCCGCATCGCTCTGCCGCCGTTACGCGACCGACGCGATGACATACCGACCCTGGCTCGGAATTTTATGGCCCAAGCCGCAGCGCAACTGAATGTAAAAGCGAAATCGCTACGTGCCGATACGGAACAACAGATCTGCCGTTACGACTGGCCCGGTAACGTACGTCAGCTCGAGAATGTCTGCCGCTGGTTAACGGTCATGGCGCCCGGCCAGATCGTTTCCATCGGCGATTTGCCGCCGGAATTGAGCCATAATCAAAATGTGCCCCATGAACCCCGTGTGTGGCAACGGGAATTACGTCGCATCGTCGATCGGCAACTTGCGCTGGGAGAGCTGAACATCGCTAAACGAGTTGGTGAAGAGTTCGAGCGAGTATTGATCGAAAGCACTTTGCATTATACCGGAGGACATCGACAAGACGCTGCGAGGCGCCTAGGTTGGGGACGTAATACGTTGACCCGAAAAATAAAAGATCTCGATATCGACATCTCCTAATCAATACGGTGTCGAGCAATTGAAACTATGGCATCATGTCGAGCGGCGAATCCTCATGGTCGTCTACGCGGCGCGGACGATGACAGAGTAACGGCCAATTGATCGAAGCATGAATGTAGCGCCCCGTAACGGACGAATTACTCGATTTAACCTGGCGACCGGTGAAGTGGTAGCGGGAAAGTACGAGATTTTGGCCACACTCGGCAGGGGTTGGGAGGGAGAGGTCTATCTGATCCGTGAAAAAGCAACGAATATCGAGCGTACGGCAAAGCTATTTTTTCCGCACCGCAATGAACGCGGCCGAGCTCTAAAATTCTACGCTCGCAAGCTGCACAAGCTTCGGCAATGTCCGATGGTCATTCAATACCACACCCAGGACTCGTTTACTTACCAGGGCCACAAAATTTCGTTCCTGGTATCTGAGTTCGTCGAAGGGGAGCTGCTTTCGGATTTTCTGAAACGCCAACCGGGACACCGCTTGACGCCGTTTCAATCTTTGCATCTTTTGCACGCGTTAGCGTACGGGATCGAGTCTATTCACGCCATGGGCGATTACCACGGCGACCTGCATACCGAAAACATCATCGTGCAGCGCCACGGTTTAGGTTTTGATCTCAAACTCCTCGATATGTTTCATTGGGGGCCGCCGCGCACCGAAAACATCCATCACGATGTCGTTTGTTTGATACACATTCTGTACGACGCGTTGGGCGGGCAAAAACACTATGCAAAACTGCCTCCGGAGATTAAGGCTATTTGTTGCGGGCGCAAGCAATCGCTGATCATCCGCAAATTCCGCACTGCGGGAAAACTACGGCGGCACCTGGAGAATATGGAGTGGTCATAGCGCTTCCGACGCGAGCCGGCGAAGCACATAGCTGTATAAATCAGAATCATGGCGATCCTGTTTTGTACCAGTTCCTACAGGGTACGGCGACGTTGTATTCACACCGCTCCCCCGACAAGTCGGGCGATAACGAAGACAGCGCCGCGCTGATCCGGTTTAACGAGGACAGTGGAGTTGCCGTTGTTGCCGATGGATTAGGGGGTGTGGCCGGCGGAGCCGAGGCGTCGCGGACCGTGATCGAAACGCTGGTTGACGAAATTACGTCAGCACAGCGCAGCATGACGCTGCGTGACATTATTCTCAATGGAATCGATGCGGCCAATCGCGCGTTGTTGAGTCGCGGACTCGGTAACGCCACGACCCTAGCGATCACCGAGATCAATAGTCACTGTGTTCGCACCTATCATATTGGCGACGCGGTGGTGTTGGTTACTGGCCAACGAGGCAAGGTGAAGTTGCAGACCCTGTCGCATTCGCCAACCGGTTACGCTATCGAATCCGGGTTGTTGGATGAGGACGAAGCGATGGATCACGAGGAACGGCACTTGGTGTCTAATGTAGTCGGCAGCCCGGAGATGCGTATTGAAATGGGCCCCGACGTCGTGCTCGCGGCGCGGGACACTCTGCTAGTGGCAAGCGACGGGTTGTTCGACAATTTGTATGTGGAAGAAATCGTCGAACTGAGCCGCAAGGGTGTGCTTACGCGGTCTGCGAAGATGCTGTCGGAACAAGCCGCAGCGCGCATGAGAACCGCTCAGCAAGGTGCACCGAGCCACCCAGACGACCTGACGTTTATCCTATATCGACGCGATGCACCGCCGCGTCGCGCGGTGTGTGGTTAGCTGTCCCTGAAAGCGCCGTTTTTGGCGATCGGCGGCGTTGCCTACAGGGATGTAGGTAATGAGCGAGACAAGGCGAAGTAGTATTGCCCTGCGGTTGCCGATGCTTGTTTACCGACTCGTAAACTCCACTTCGGCTTGACGGGCACCTACCGATAACCAAAAACGACCCTTTTCAGGGACGACTCGTCAGTCCGGGCTTAGTCGCCCCCGACCCCGGCGCACAATCCGCAGTCGCAAAATCTTACGCCGACATATTGGGCAGCAACTGGCTCTCCAAGCGGGTAATCGTGTCTTTGAGCTGCAGCTTGCGTTTTTTCAACCTGCGAATTTGCAGCTGATCCACATTATGGTCGTCGCACAGACGGGATAGTACTTGGTCGAGATCGCGGTGCTCAACTCGTAGCTTTTCGATCTTTGTCATCGTCTCGTTACTGGGTTCCTCAGTCATTATCACTGCCTTGGTGGATACCATGAAATTTGTCGATATGGGCAACACGGGTTTCCGAACGGTCGTTGAATACGCGGCTGGCGTTCCTCAATAAACACCGCAGCACGATTTGTGTGCTGCTAGTGCTATTGAGCATCACGGATTTGAATTTTGAAAAAATTCGTTTTCGCAACAAAGAAGTCCGACCGCTAATTACATTCCTCAGCGGCCCGCGCCACGCTCGTACACGGCGCATGGCTCGATTGAGGCAGGTGTGAGAATCGCACCCTGACCTAATATCCTACACTATCCCGACGGTGCGCGCATACTCCTCGACACAAGCTATTGTTTAAGCGCATTTCCGTGTCGCCGCGGGCGTCAAAAACACCGTAAAATAGTGGCGATCGGAAGTTCTATTGCGTCGTCATTATTTAGCCCGGATAATTCATGACGGGTTGGGAGTTCAGGGGAAATCGGGCACAGCAGTGGGTACGATCGTCCGCCGATCCATCACGGTAGCTATGGATCAGTGGGGATCGTGACGAATACGACGCCCGATTTCTCTGAGAACTTCGAACGGGACAAACGGTGCGGTGGCCCGGAACTCTAATTCACAGGGTATCACCGGTTCAAACGTTGAATGTGTTCCTGATACACGATCTACATTCGTGAATTATGCGGGTTAAGGCTAAAAATCTATCATGCAATCGCTAGAAACCTGGGAATTGGTGGTGCTCGGCGCCGGTCTCGTGCTGCTGTTGTTCTGGTTTTGGCCTGGTGTGAAAGCGTTGCAACGCCGGAGTCAAGACGCGCCACGCGATTGGCCGGGATTACTGGTACCGATCGGTTTGGTGGTGTTGTTCGTGATAATTTTGATTGCTCTGGTTTAGTGAATATTGTCGCCTCCCGAGCAAACGAGTTTGAACAGCACGCGGTCGGTGGCGTCGGCAGACCCACGGATTTGCCTCGGTTCCGTCTTGCCGGCAATCGTATGGTCTGAGTGAGCGAGCACCAAAATCAAGCGATGTCGATCCGTGTCTTGTTATTACGTCACATGCGCGAAAGCCGGTTGGATCGGGTGATGCAGTGGTTGACCACCCACGATATCCGTTACCAGGAATTGTGTCCGGCACGTGGCGATTTGTTACCGGCCGCGAACGACGACTTTGCGGCTGTGGTGGTGTTTGGGGGAACTCAGAGCGCGAATGACGACGGCTCCGACTATATTGGTCAGGAGCTCGAATGGATAAGGAATTGGGTGTATTCCGGTCGACCCTATCTGGGACTATGTCTCGGCGGCCAGCTACTGGCACGCGCGCTGGGCGCGAAGGTGCGGCCGCATCCGCTGAATCACCACGAAATAGGCTTTTATCCAGTGTATCCGGCGATCTCCGGCAACGGTTTCCTGCGGAGCTCGATGTATATGTACCAATGGCATAAGGAGGGATTCGACGTCCCTGCAAGCGCGCAACCGTTGGCTTGCGGTGACGTGTTCGCAGAGCAGGCGTTTTGCTATGGCGAGCGGGCTTACGGTCTGCAGTTTCACCCCGAAGTGACGGCCGCCGTAATCCGCAGTTGGATCGACGAGGCGGGCCATATGCTGGGTGCCGTAGGGGCCCATGCTGCGGACCGGCAGCTTACCGATTCGCAGCAATACATAGAACCGATGAATCGGTGGTTCGACGAATTTCTCGTGTATTGGCAACAGCAATGGTGAGACACCGTCTGGCGCGGAGTTTTCTGAATGATTAATCGATCGTCGGTAGAGTCTCCCCGGGTCACGTTTCGGCGCGATTATCGGCCCTCTGAGTTCGTTATCCCGCGAGTGCGTTTGCGTATTAATCTGGACGCGATAGACACGCACGTAGAAGCGGAATTGGATGTCGCCCGGCGCGTGCCCGGCACATCGACCCCGCTGGTTCTGGATGGACGAAATCTGACCCTTGATGAGCTTGCCATCAACGGCGTGCCGTTGCCGGCTCCGGCGTTTAAGGCTGATGCTGAATCATTGACGATACCGGACGCACCTGACGATTTCCGTTTAACGATACGCAATACAATTCACCCGCGCGACAATACCGCATTGATGGGATTGTACCTATCGAATGAAATTTTCTGTACGCAGTGCGAAGCCGAAGGCTTCCGGCAGATCACATATTCTCTCGATCGGCCTGACGTGTTGTCGGTCTATACGACGACGCTCGCGGCGAAACGCAGCCTAAATCCGGTATTGTTGTCCAACGGTAACCTGCAAGACCAAGGTTCGCTTGACGACGGCTGGCACTGGGCGACGTGGCATGATCCGTTTCCGAAACCAAGTTATTTGTTCGCGCTGGTGGCGGGCGATCTTGGTCGTGTCAGTGGCGAATTTATAACCCGCTCAAATCGCAACGTTGGATTGGACGTGTACGCCGAGCATCACAATATTGATAAATGCGATTACGCGCTGAAGTGCATGAGCAAAGCAATGGCTTGGGACGAAACCGCTTATGGCCGTGAGTATGACCTTGCACGCTATATCATCGTCGCGGTTGATGACTTCAATATGGGTGCAATGGAGAACAAAGGCCTAAATATCTTTAATTCAAAATACGTATTGGCAAAACCCGATACTGCTACCGACGCCGATTACGAATCCATTCTTGGTGTGATCGGGCACGAGTATTTTCATAACTGGTCAGGAAATCGGGTGACTTGCCGTGACTGGTTTCAACTCAGTCTAAAGGAAGGCTTTACGGTTTTTCGAGATCAAGAATTCAGCGCCGACATGACATCGCGCGGCGTGAAGCGGATTGAGGATGTAAATATTCTGCGCACCTATCAGTTCAATGAGGATTCCGGCCCGATGGCTCACCCGGTGCGACCCGAATCGTACGTTGAAATCAACAACTTCTATACGTTGACGGTCTATAACAAAGGCGCCGAAGTGATCCGTATGCTTTCGCAATTGCTCGGCAAAGACGGTTTTCGAAGCGGCACCGATTTGTATTTTGACCGCCATGACGGCCAGGCCGTGACGACGGATGATTTCGTTACCGCAATGGAAGACGCCAACGGCGTCGACTTGGAGCAGTTCAAGCTCTGGTACAGTCAGGCCGGAACTCCCGAGGTAACGATCAACAGCCACTACAACGCGGCTGATCGCAGTTTTACGCTGAACACGATTCAGAGTTGCCCGGCGACCCCCGGACAACGTGAGAAACAGCCGTTTCATATTCCAATGGTATTAGCGCTGCTGAATTCCTCGGGTAATCCCATGCCGTTGCAACTGGAGGGTGAAAACCAACCACGTGCAGAGGCGCAATCGTCTCGCGTGTTTGAACTCCAAAAGCGGACGCATCGCTTCCGTTTCGTCAACCTGCCGGAATTACCGGTGCTTTCGGTGTTTCGCAATTTCAGTGCGCCTGTTAAGTGGCAACACGATGCTACCGACGCCGAGTTGCACATTTTACTGGCCCACGATTCAGATCCATTTAGTCGCTGGGAAGCAGGTCAGCGGTTGTTTCGCGACTATATGTTGCAGGCGGTCGCCGCCCAACAGCAGAATGTCGGCAGGCCGGATTCGCAAAATGTATTGGCGGCAATTCGAATGATTCTAAAGGACGATTTGCATGATGCCGCGTTGGTGGCGCACCTCTTGATGTTGCCTTCCGAAATCGCATTGGCCGAATCGATGCACAGGGTGGATCCAGATTCGATCCATTCGGTCCGCCGCCGACTCAAGTCTGATATCGCAATGGAATTGTGCGTGCCGCTGCGGGCGCTATATCAGCAGTTGGCCGACACAGATCCATACCGCGTCGAGCAACGGGCAATCGGCCGGCGCGCGTTGCGCAATTTGTGCTTGGAATACCTCGTGGAATTAAACGACGACGAGACCTGGGACTTATGCCAGGCGCAGTTCGAATCGGCCCACAACATGACGGATCAGATTGCCGCGTTGCGCTGCTTCGCAAACTCGGAGGCGCCGCAGCGAGAATCCAACCTGGCAAGCTTCTACTCGCGATGGCAACATGAGTCGTTAGTGCTGGATAAATGGTTGGCTATTCAAGCCACAGCACGGTGCGACGATACATTGCAAACCGTACGCAGCCTTACTGGGCATGCGGCGTTTTCGAAGTCCAACCCCAATAAAGTCAGGGCCCTAATCGGGGCATTCAGTGCCCATAATCCGGTGCGTTTTCACGCTGCCGGTGGACAGGGCTACGAGTTTCTTGCTGATTGGATCATCACGATGGACGCGACAAATCCACAAGTCGCGGCGCGTTTGGCCGGCGGATTTCTGTCTTGGCGTCGGTACGATGAAAATAGACAAGCCCGAATTCGTGCACAATTAGAGCGCATCGCCGGGATATCCGGGCTCTCCTCCGATGTCTATGAACTGGTACATAAAGCATTAGGCGACGGATAGCCGGCAGCAGTTTGGACTAACCGATGACGCCGTGACCAATAAACCCAAACAATTACCGTCCAAATCGACCCGTAGCGAAATCGATGCGTTTCTGCGCAAGGTAGCCGCGACTTCGGCGCCGCGCTCGCGCAATCAGCGCGGCCGCTTGTTGTTCGCGATGGATGCTACGGCAAGTCGTGGCCCGACCTGGGACCGAGCCTGCCACATTCAAAGCGAGATGTTTACAGAGACGTCTGCGCTCGGGGGTTTGGATATACAGTTGTGTTACTACCGGGGTTTCAGGGAGTTTCATAGTAGCCCGTGGCTATCGAGCGGCAAGGACTTACTAGCGATTATGAGTCGAGTACGTTGCGCCGGTGGGATAACACAAATCACACGTGTGTTGCGGCACGCTATAGCCGAAAGTAAACGCGCTAAGATTGATGCTGTTGTCTTTATTGGGGACTGCATGGAGGAAGATGTCGATCGGCTGGCCCACACTGCCGGTGAACTGGGCCTGCGAGGTGTACCCGTTTTCGTTTTTCAGGAAGGCTTTGAGCCGATCGCCGAACAGTCATTCCGTGATATCGCGCGGCTGACCCGTGGCGCATACTGTCGTTTCGATGCCGGAAGTGCGCAGCAGTTACGTGATTTATTGGGTGCGGTTGCGGTGTACGCAGCTGGTGGCCGACGCGCATTGCAGGACTTCAGTCGTGGCAAGCAGGGTGTGGTGCCATTATTGAGTTCACAAATTAAATAGCGCCTATGTTACTGCGTTTAATGTTTGCGCTGGTCTTGGTGGCGGGGCTACTGTGGCTAATCTCGAAACTCAATGCATCGACGCCGGAGCAGCGTCAAAAGATTCTTAAGCTACTGCTGTTATATGGCGGCGTTGGTATTCTCATTGGTATGATTGTTACGGGCCGCTTGCATTGGTTATTCGCCGGGATCGGATTTCTAATTCCCTGGATTCAGCGCGGCATCATGGCGCAACGCGCGTTCGATCAATTTAAGCGATGGAGCGGCCCTCGGCAGGATCAGAATACCGATGTCGAAACCCGCTATTTGCGTATGGTGTTGGACCACGACAGCGGAGAAATGTCGGGCGTGGTGCTAGATGGAACCTTCCAAGGCCGCAGTTTGCACGAGTTGTCGGTGTCCGAGCTTATGACGCTGCGGACAGAGTGCGAGCACCACGACATACAATCGGTAGCGGTGCTGGACGCTTATCTCGATCGCACCTACGGTCAGCAATGGCGCGAACAGGCAAACGCCGATGACGCCGGTAGTGGTGACGAAAACATGACCGTCGAACAAGCCTACGAAGTGCTTGGCTTAACACCGCAGGCGACACGAGACGACATTATCGACGCACACCGGCGATTGATGCAGAAACTGCACCCTGATCGCGGTGGGCCGACCTATTTGGCTGCGAAGATTAATCAAGCCAAGGATTTGCTGTTGCGAACGTAGGTCGATTATTGCTTCGGCTGCGGATTCGCGCGATGAATCGAACGAATTCGGCCTACAGATCCACTTGACCAGATTTGTTCAGAGGTTCCAAAATTGAAATCGTATCTGGTGACGTTGCGCTATCCTTTGATACTGAGCGTCTTCGTATTTGCGGCCGCGCACATTGCGGTGCGATTCGTGATCATCGGGGATGCATTGCCGTATCTAGTTATAGTTCAGATAATTGCGATCTATTGGGCCGGTAAATTTATCGTTCTCGGGCGTCTCGGCGGTGTACTCAGTGCGGCTGTTGCGGCCGTGTCTTTGATACTGCTGGTGCACGTCGGATTGGAAGTGTTGTATCTCGTAATAGTAGCGATCTTCAGCCCTGCGGTTGCGCCGGTCGAATCCTCGATTCGCGGTGTGTGGTACGCATTTGTGGGATTTTCGCCAATCATATTCATTATCGGATATGTGGGCGGAGTAATTGGTAGGCGGCGATTGAGGAATTGGTATGGAACCGGACACGACGGATAAGTACTTTATCGGGCGGTGTACGATCGTTGCGTTGCTGTTCGGGTTAACCGTCTATA
>JAOTWM010000705.1 GCA_029862885.1 Gammaproteobacteria bacterium | reverse complement strand
ACTGCCGCCGATTGACTAGAGCTACGGCGGTGACCGTCAAAGCCATACCCGCGATCGCAATTAACCCCAGCTGTTCGTCGAATAACAAAAAGGCCATGAGTGCGGTCACCGGCGGCACCAGATAGAACCAGCTCGTAACGCGGGTTGCCGTGCCACGGCGAATCAATAGGTACAGTAAGTAAACCGCTCCCAACGACAACACCAAGCTGAGCCACGCCAGCGCGAAAATAAACTCCGCGGTCCATTCCACGACGCGGGTTTCAAAGTTGAAGGCCAGCAGCAGCATCATGATCAGTGCAGCCGAGTATTGGATAAATCCGCTGGAGCGTAGGTCGGTGTCGGCGACAAATCGTTTCTGGTAGAGCGTGCCGATAGTAATCCCCATCAACGCGAAAGCGTTGAATACGAATCCAATCGTCGCGGTATCGGTGGTGTCTAATCGGTTCCATACCACCAGCGCGACGCCGGTCAGTCCTAATACGAGCCCTAGCCATTGGTTTGTGGTTACCCGCTCGCCGGTGAAGCGGCCCACCAGCGTCGCGCTCAACAACGGTTGCGCGCCGACGATCAGCGCGCTGACGCCTGGGCTCACGCCGGCGTGCAGTGCTGCGAAAACTCCTCCCAAATATACGCCATGAATAAGCAATCCGACGACCGCCGAGTGTATCCAGTGGAGTGGAGTGGATGGCCACACCGGTTTCGTGGCCGCGACAATTAATGCGAGTAATGCCACAACCATGGTGAACCGAATTGCCAAGAAGGTGAACGGTTCTGCGTAAGGCAGGCCGTATTTGGCGCCGATGAACCCGGTGCTCCACAGCACCACAAACAGTATGGGCGTAAGCCCGGGTATTTTACGAATGCTTTGGATGTTAGGGGAAGTCGGGTTATATAGCCCGTGCAATCGCCCGCCGAAATGTAGGTCGGAGCGAGGCGAAGCAAAACGGCACCAAATTATTCGAATTCAAATCAAAAAACATTGACGGTGTTCGCTGCGCTCATCCCGCCCTACGACGTCTATGCTTCATTGCGCGATCGAAGGGGGCGTAGGGCGGGATGCGGCAAAGCCGAACGCCGCCGAAGGTTTCGATATGACCCCGAGAAAGTATGGCGATGTTTGCCGCGCTCATCCCATGGCCCGCCTTCGTGAATTATGCGGGCTAGTTCATCGATGAGCGCCACTGTTGCTCCCAATTCGCCGGTAGGTTTGAATGTGCCACGATGCCATCTGCGCGCACCCAGGCTGCCATTGTTTCCGGAGCAAGCACCTGCTTCCATCGATCGCGGGTGTTGATGACGGTCACTTTGTCACCGCGGTTCAAATAACCGATCGGTGCTGACGAGGCCCCGGTTGATGGCAGCGGTCGGGCGCGAACGCGGTCGCCGGAAATTCGTCCGTCGCCGTCTACGAAGTCACCGAAAACCCATACCGGGAGGCCGCCCGGCGCTTGTACATGGTACCAATCGTCCTGTTGCGCGACGATGCGTAGCGGAGTGCCGGGCGCGAGTTCGGTGATGATCGCATCCGATAGCGCACTGTTGGGATAAACATTAACGGCGGTGGAATCGACCGTGGCCGGTGTATACCCAAGTTCCGCCACCGACGGGCCGGATTCCTGCATGGGTTGCGCGGCTTCGCGTTGTTCGAGCAATGCGATCGTATCGATAGCGGGCTGGTAACCATCGTCAGCGGCTTTTTGCAACCATGTGTCCGCATGTTCGATGTTTTTCTGCACGCCGCGGCCGAGATAATATGCGATCCCTAGATTATACTGTGCGGCCGCTAAATCTTGTTCTGCTGCGCGTCGCCACCATTCGGTAGCCAGGAAGTAATCACGGTCCACGCCATTGCCTTCCCAGAACGCAATGCCGACGTTGAACAGCGATAACAGGTGATCCTGTTGTGCGGCTTTCCGAAACCAGTAGATAGCTTTGGTGATATTCGCTGGCCGGCCGTCGCCTTTGTAATGCATAACCCCTAAAGAGTATTGGGCTTCGGGGTCACCGGACTTTGCGAGTGTTTCCCAAAGTTCGAAGGCCCGATCGTAGTCGCCCCCTTGATAGGCCAGCGCCGCTTGATCAAGATTACTCTGCGCGAGCGCAGTCAGACTGATCGTGAACCCG
>JAOTWM010000704.1 GCA_029862885.1 Gammaproteobacteria bacterium | reverse complement strand
TGAGAACCTGGCTGTCGACATCTTGGGGAGAAAAGTTCTGGGTTACAAACCGAGCGATCTTCGACGCAGATTTTGCGGCCAAAGTCGACGTGCTGCTGAATGAAATACAGGCGGAGGAAAGCGCGACTGCCGATTTATTGGCGACACGATCTTAACGCGCATGTGAGGACTTCAGACAGCCAAATGATTGACGATATTCAAGGCGAGCCAGCGGCGGCTTTTGGCCGTTAGCAGCCGCTTGGCTGCTACACTGTTGAGAGGCCGCTGTTGACCCAAAGCGGCCGTCCGCCTCGACCAGAAAAAGAACCACAAAATGAACTGGGAAGCCATAGGTGCAATCGGAGAGATTCTTGGCGCAGCAGGCGTGATTGCGACGCTTGCATACCTAGCCGTACAAATTCGCCAAAATACCAAAACGGCTCGTGCAGCGACGCGTCAGGAATTGGCGGGGCAGATGCAGATGCTCGCTTCAGACTTGGTCACCGACGAGGGAATTGCTTCCATCCTTCAAGATCATCTTGAGGGCAAGGAGCTCACCTCGACTGAACTCCTTCGTCTAGGGGCTAGGGCGTTCCGCGACCTCAGGTTTTTCGACAATGCACTCTTTCAGTACTCGCAAGGACTGTTGACCGATGATGAATGGCGTGCGCTACGAGAGAACTTAAAAGCAGTCCTTCGGGTAGAAGCATATAGGGACTACTGGTCTCGCGAGCATTCATTGTATTCGCGTGCCTTTCAGAGCGAAGTTGCCTCGGCCTTGGAAGAACCACTGGAGGCGGCCCCGGGGACTCTGATTCTCGATGCGGGATCGAGCGGGTCGGGATCCGAGAATCAGGAAAAATAGAGCATCCAGTCCGTCCGCCCTTGGCCGTTAGCCGCCGCTGGCCTGCTAAACTGTTGAGAGGCTGCTGTTGACCCTATGTATGGACTCCTCCAACCTAATTTCTTAGGTTGGAAGTCGACCAAAACCCTAAGGGAGTCCATACATGACACATTCAACAACAGTCGGGGTCGACTTAGCAAAAAATATTATCCAGGTATCGGTTGTTTCGGCGCATGGCAAGGAGCTTTTCAACCGGTCGTTCAGTCGAACCAAGTTTGCGGAGTTCCTGGGTAAACAGAAGCCAGCCCTTATTGCGTTCGAGTCGTGCGCGAGTGCGCATTACTGGGCGCGTGCCGCGCAGCGGCACGGGCATGAAGCGCGCATCATTCCGGCGAAGGCGGTCGCGCCATTCCGGCAAGGCCACAAGACGGACAGTAACGATGCGCTTGCTGTTGCCGAAGCGGCCCGTCGACCGAACATCAAAGAAGCACCGATGAAGACGGTCGAGCAACAGGGTCTGCAGGCTATTCAACGTTCTCGAGACCTGCTGATTCAAGAGAGAACTGCACTGTCCAACCACCTGCGTGGCCTGCTGATGGAGTTCGGAGTAGTGATACCGAAGGGCTTTGCATCGTTACGACGCCGGCTGCCAGAGATCCTCGAGGACGGCGATAACGAAGTGCCGGATATGTACCGGCCGACGCTGCATCGTCTCTACGTTCGCTTCCTGGAGCTGCGCGAGGATATCGAGTTAATGGACAAACAGGTCAAGGCATTGGTAAAGCAGCACCCCGCCTGCAAGCGACTACCCGCACTTGAAGGGGTTGGTCCGATCAGCGCAGTGCTGTTGTACGCATCACTTGGCACAGGTGAGGCTTTCTCCGGCAGTCGCGAGTTCGCTGTCTATCTTGGCCTGACACCACGGCAGCTCAGCAGCGGTGGCAAGACTAACATCGTGGGCCTAAGCAAGAAGATCGGCAACAGTCGCCTACGGTCGGTGTTGATCCTTGGTGCTCGCGCCTACACCTACAAGCTCAAGGAACCCAAGAACTCAAAAGACAAGTGGCTGAAAGCAATCATTGAACGCAATGGAGAAAGCCGAGCCGCGATTGCGCTGGCCAACAAGAATGTACGAACAGCCTGGGCGATGGTGACCCAGGGAACTGAATATCAACGTCGACAGCAACTGGAGATGGCTGCCTAGAACGTCCTGCAAACAGAGACCACGTATCAGATAGAGATATCTGCTCCGGTGAAACCTATACCGCTTTGAGGCCCTCGAGCCCATTGACCCTTAGAGGAGCCGGA
>JAOTWM010000703.1 GCA_029862885.1 Gammaproteobacteria bacterium | reverse complement strand
CTGCACCTGACTACTGACGTCGCCGAGGTAGAGGTCGGCGTTGTACGTATAGGTCATATCGACGCTGGCGGAGCTTCCCAGGTCGATAAGGATATTTGCAGCATGGAAGTGCTTTTCCGATAGCCGCGGATCGGTTCGCTTCCGTGCAAACAGGTTGATGTGCGGCGCAAAGATCAGGTTGAACTGACTGTTGTGAGAGAAGAAGTCGAGCACCTGCTTTCCCCACTTCGGCCATGAGGATAAGTCACCCTGAAAATGCGGGTTGTAGACGACCACTGGATGGTCGTTGTCGAACAGCTTCGTGGGTTTTTGATGAATTCTGTCGATGATATCGAACTTGGGATGTCCGACCAGCTTTAGGTCGACGTGTTCGAGAACACCCATCTGACATAGCCGGTTCCGGAAGTAGGCACCGGGCCCAAGCAACAGATCGTATCTACCAAGTGTATCCTTGAAACCGTAAGCACGCGTACCGGCACCATGCGGTGTCTTGATGAAAAACGGGCGGCTCCCCACCCGGAGATCCAGCAGCCGAAGGCTGTAGTAGTCACTGCTTATAATGGCGTCAAGTGCCAGCAATTCGTCGGCGTTGTGCTTCAGTACACTGCTAGGCCGAGGGTACACTCGCCGCTTGACGTTGAAAACAAACTGCCACCATGGTGGATCCAGAACGGCGATCCTGCAATTATGATCGGGATAATAACTGCTCAGTTCGCGCAGAAAATCGGCCGCCACTTGGTAGCTGGTATAGAGCGTGACCTCGTAGCCGGGCCGCATCGATAGTTCGAACGCTATCGGTGCGACATGCAGCGAGTGATGTATCTGCCGCAGCGACAGAACCCCAACCTTTTTCATCATCACTCTGCGAAACGCTCGTGGTTTGTATGCAATTTCAGCACGATCAACATCGCCGTGTCCGGGTAGGCATCCCGGCTCCAATGCGCACTGCTCTCATCGAGGAATCCCTTCGGAAAATCCGGCGGCAGTATACCGCCGCACCCCGGGCAGGGTACATCAGGCCCGGCGGAGGCCACATTCCGGTTTCGCCGAGTCGTGATATCAACGCACCGGTTTGGCGCAAGATCCAAGCGCCCGCCAAGGGCCTGAGACGGTTTTCACCTTCAATGACCATGCGTCGCATCCACCGGCGGTGGCCTGAATAGTCACAGCGGGTGAATGCATGCAGCAGCGGTTGTCCCAAATGGCGGTTGTCGAAGACGGAGGCATTGAATTAGATGCTCAATCTCATGGCTTGTAAGTAGGCATCGGCACTGGCTGTTGCAGTGTAGCGCTGTACGGCGGCGTACGCCTGTCGTTTAACGCCGACATCCAGATTGTTGTGCATCGCTTCTGTCAACGCGCCCGCGTCGCCCACAGGCACCAGCGTACCGTACTGTCCGTCCTGGAGTATTTCGCTCGGCCCATTGCGGCAATCCGTGGAAACGACCGGTGTACCGAGCGCTAGCGCCTCCACCAAGACATTTCCAAGTCCTTCAAAATTGGACGACAGTACGAACAGGTTGGCTTGCTTCATGTAGTTGTAAGGATTAGCGACCTGACCCACCAGCGATACGCAATCCTGGATGCGCAAGGTGGTGATCAATGTTTCCAGCTGGCTACGCTGCGGTCCGTCACCGAGGATAATCAAACGACATTTCTGGCTTGTTTGCAGTGCCGCAAAGGCTGTTAGCAGTAACGGGAAGTTTTTTTGTTCGCGAAGCCTCCCCGCCGCAAGTATCACGGGCAGAGTTTTGTTCCGCAGCCACGGATGCGCAACGGGCTGATCGCTCAACTCATAGACTGCCGGTGTGATCACCGGGTTGGGAATGTGCTGAACCAGCTCTGACGGCACGCCAGTCAATTCAACAAAATCTGCGGCGACTCCTCGGGAGACTGCGATGATTCCGGCGCAACGACTGAAGTACTTGTGCAGCTTGGCGACCTTGTTATCCCGATTGGGATCTCCCGCATATAAGATTGAATAGGTGTTGTGTAAATTCACATAGATACGCACTTTGCTCGCAGCAAACCGAGCGGCGAGAAGAGCAAGTCGCGTCAGGCGTAAATTGGAACATAAGAGTACATCCGGGCGGCGGCTTAGAAGATACCAGACAAGAAACGGCAGTCCGGTAA
>JAOTWM010000183.1 GCA_029862885.1 Gammaproteobacteria bacterium | reverse complement strand
TTGCCGCATCGCGTTCACCAAGGCCGACTCCCAACTCTCGGTATCGACGCCGATTTCGCGCTGCGTGACTACGCAATTTTTGTGATCGTGCACGTATTCGATCGGGTCTTCGACCGTTACTATATGGCCGTAGCTGTGCTCATTACGGTAACCCAACATCGCGGCCATCGATGTGCTCTTGCCGGTACCGGTGCCGCCGACAAATATTATGAGTCCGCGCTTGGTCATGGCCAATTCCGTTAGCACCGCCGGCATGTACAGTTCTTCGAATTTCGGAATGTAAGTCTGGATGGTGCGCAACACCATCCCGACTCTGGATTGTTGAATAAACACGTTGACGCGGAAACGGCCGATCTCGATCGGATGAATTGCGAAATTACACTCCTTGGTGGCTTCGAACTGACGGCGCTGCTCCTCGTTCATAATGGCGTAGGCGAAGTCCTTGGATTGCTCGGGAGTCAGGGCCTGGCGGGTGACCGGCTGAATTTTACCGTCCACTTTTATGCTCGGCGGGACCCCGGCGGTAATGAACAGGTCCGACGCCTTCTTGTGAATCATCAATTTTAGGAAATCGGTGAAAATCATTACACACGCCCTCCGGTCGCAGCCGTCGGCATCTTCTGGAACTTCGTCTTATCCACGGCACGCGTTCGCGCTTCGTCGATCGCAACTACCCGACTACGCACCAACTCCAACAGATGTTGATCCATTGTTTGCATGCCCTGCGCCTGACTGGTCTGAATCACCGAAAACATCTGCGGGATCTTGTTTTCCCGAATCAAGTTACGGATTGCCGGCGTCGCCAGCATGATTTCCCATGCGGCGGTGCGGCCACCTTGGGGTTTTTTCAACAGTGTCTGCGCAATTACGGCTTGCAGGGATTCGGACAACATCGACCGAATCATTTCCTTTTCGGCGGCCGGAAATACGTCGATGATACGATCGATCGTCTTCGCGGCGGATGTGGTATGCAACGTCGCAAACACCAAGTGGCCGGTTTCTGCCGCCGTTAGCGCCAAGCGGATAGTTTCCAGATCACGCATCTCTCCCACCAGAATCACATCGGGGTCTTCGCGCAGCGCCGAACGTAACGCTTCGCTAAACCCCAGCGTATGAGGGCCTTTCTCACGCTGATTGATAAGACAGTTGCGACTGGTGTGTACGAACTCGATCGGATCTTCGATAGTTAGTATATGCGCATACAGATTGTCATTGACGTGATTGACCATCGCCGCCATCGTCGTGGATTTGCCGGAGCCGGTGGGACCCGTCACCAATATCAACCCGCGCGGGCGCAATGAGATCTCTGCGAACGATGCGGGTGCATTGATTTGCTCTAAGTTAAATACTTTACTGGGGATAGTTCGAAATACGGCCGACGGCCCACGCTGCTGATTGAACGCATTAACACGAAAGCGCGCAATATTGGGCAAGTCAAACGAAAAGTCGGTTTCGAGAAACTCCTCGAAGTCTTTTTGCTGCCCATCGTTCATGATGTCATAGATCATGCCGTGCACGGTGCGATCTTCAAGTGCATCGACATTGATACGTTTGATTTCGCCATCCACCCGTATCAGCGGTGGCAGGCCGGACGATAAATGCAAATCCGATGCGCCTTTTTTAAAGGCGAACGCCAGTAATTCCGAAATATCCATCTGTAATCCCCTGAAAACTCGTGAGAAACTCGCTAGTGTTGTGCCGATTTGGCGGTTATGCCGCAGTGCAAGCCACAAAGTCGCGGCCGGGTGCAACCGGTCGGCGACGTCACCAAGCTAACTAGACCTATAGTCAATAATGATTGGTTTCGCTATGTTACGAGATCTCTGATCGATGCATGACCGCGATAGTCAGAATTCGCGTAGAGTTTAAGTATAGTCGTCAACATAGCAAAAATCAGCCGTTGCGCCGTATTAGACAGTGGAAAATGCCGGATAACCTCCTAACCGTCCGCTTGGCCGACGTGCGCGCACGCATCCGGCGTGCCGAAAGGCAGTTTGGCCGCCCGCTGGGTAGCGTATCTCTGATCGCGGTTAGCAAGACGAAGAACAGCGCAGCGATTCGAGCGGCGGCAGCACTCGGTCAACGCGATTTCGGCGAGAACTACGTGCAGGAATTCCTTGGAAAAGCGATCGAATTGGCGGATTTATCGTTGTGCTGGCATTTCATTGGTCATCTGCAGAGCAACAAAACTCGTGAGGTCGCGGCGCATTGTGACTGGATCCACACCGTGGATCGGGAGCGGGTCGCACGTCGATTAAACGACCAACGCCCGTCCGAGAGATCGGCGTTGAATGTGTGTATTCAGGTCAACCTGCACAACGAGTCCAACAAAGCCGGGGTCGCCCCGGAAAAATTGGAGGCGCTAGCCGCCGCGGTACGGGATATGCCGCGGTTACGACTGCGCGGGCTGATGGCGATTCCCGAAGCGGAGACCGATTTTCAGCGGCAGCGAAAAACGTTTGCCGAGATACACCAAATTGCAGAAGAATTACGACAACGGGGCACCGACCTCGACACGTTATCGATGGGTATGACGGGGGATATGGAAGCCGCCATCGCCGAAGGCGCGACCCATGTCCGAATCGGTACCGCCATATTCGGGCCGCGGGCCGCGCGCTGATCCGGGTATTTTATGAGGGCTCGAACGGAAGGCGGATCAGGGCCAAGCAGTCGGCACGATCGACCGAAGATTCAGCCGTAGCTATGGATCAAGCGGAATCGTGACGAATACGACGCCCGATTTTTCAGGGAACTCCGAACAGGACAGACTGTGCACAGGCCACGTACCCGAAATCACAGCGTAGTCGGTTCGACGGTGGAGAGAACTTTCGTTCATCGTCCATCTTCGTGAAATATCCGGGTTGAGCCCGCCGACCGTCGCTCAGGCGCGGTATATTCGCTTACAATACGCATTCGTTCACGGAATCGTTACGACTTAAGTGCCCACCGCTACTTCGCTTGGATTCATTGGTGCCGGAAACATGGCCACGAGTTTGATCGGGGGCCTGCTGGGCAACGGCTGGGCGGTGAATCGAATCTGTGTTGCCGACCCAGCGCCGCAACGCCGCCGAGCGATCACGCAGCGCTTCAGCGTCACCGCCTTCGCCGACAACGGCAACGTCGTAGAAAACGCAAACATCATCATTCTTGCAGTGAAGCCACAGATGATGAAAGATGTGCTGACTCCACTCGCGGTGCCGTTGCAACAGTACCAGCCGTTGTTGATTTCAATCGCGGCCGGCGTTCGATTACACAGTATCGAGAATTGGGGCGGAGGCCGGCTGCCAACCGTGCGCGCAATGCCTAATACCCCGGCGCTGGTGGGCGCCGGCGCCAGCGGCCTGTATGCCAATTCGGCAGTCACTGATGCGCAGCGCGAGGCGGCGGAATCAATTTTGCGGGCGGTAGGAACCACCGTATGGCTGGATGACGAGTCGCAACTCGATACGGTCACTGCGCTATCAGGAAGCGGGCCGGCGTATTTCTTTTACCTCATGGAAGCGATGCAACAGGCAGGCACCGATCTCGGGCTCGAGGCCGATACGGCGCGCCTGCTGACGCTGGAAACCGCTCTCGGCGCGGCCCGCTTAGCGCTCCAAGAACAAGAATCCTTCGCCGATCTCAGACGTCGGGTAACGTCGCCCGGAGGCACCACGGAAAGCGCGATCGCGGCCTTCGACGCGGCGGGGGCACACGACACCGTGATCGCCGCAGTCGATGCGGCGCGGCGGCGCTCCGAAGAACTCGCCAAACTGCTCGACGAGCTCTGATGGGGGGCGGCTACCTGAGCAATGCCGGGGCGTTTCTCGTCGACTTCGTCGTCGGCTTGTACATGCTGGTGGTATTGCTGCGATTGTGGTTCCAGTTTGTGCGCGCGGATTTTCACAACCCGATTTCGCGGGCCATCGCCCTGCTCACAAACCCACCGTTGCTGTGGCTGCGCAAATTGATTCCGGGGCTGTGGGGCATCGACTGGGCGGCCGTAGTGTTGCTTATCGGAGTAGGGCTCGCAAAGCAATATTTGATTTACGCCATGGTTGGGGTAGTGCCGAGATTCATCGGCGCGCTGCTGTTGACCACCGCCGATATTTTGGAGCTCATTGGCTATACATTGCTGGTGGCGATTATCGTGCGCATTGTGTTGAGCTGGATAAGTCCTCAAACCTATAACCCCGTAACACAAATCCTGTATCGTATTACCGAACCGTTCTTGGCCCCGGCTCGCCGGCTGCTACCGGCGATGGGCGGATTGGATTTATCGCCGATGTTGGTGGTACTCGGATTGGGGATCGGGTTGCGCTTGGTGGTGCAGCCATTGTTCGACTACGGCCGGGCTTTTTCGGGGTTTGGGTAACGCACCGGAGGTGCCGCCACGAGCATGAATAGTGCCACAGAAGGATGAATTCGCATTAATTTTTAACCGGGCCGTTGCTGGGCGCCGTGCAACTGGTCGTCTTAGCGCTTTGTACATACACTTGTTTTCGGTAGATGGGCGGCGTGAATCCGGTGAACTTCCTTGACCAATCGCTGTTAAACGTCTATTTCATTAGTTATTCGTCGAGAATCGGAGGGTGTCCGAGAATCGCCGTCACCGGCACGAAGTCGCTGCGGGATTGCGCTTAATTATCGTCACCGCTACCCATTACACCGTACACAACGTAAATTTAAGGCTATGTCAGATAACAACGTCGTCCATCTGGACCGCTTCAGTCGCCGCCTAGGGCAGTACGATAAATGGCGGCGCGAGCTGGCGGACGCGATCCAGGCGTACCAAAGCTGGATGAATAATTACGATCTGACCGAGCCCGAATCGGAGCTACGGATGTTTGAGCTGCTCAAGGAATTACGCGGCGACAAGCTTACGGTGGCGCTGGTGGGCGAATTTTCGCGCGGCAAAACCGAACTGATAAACGCGATATTTTTTTCCGACTACCATCGCCGCCTGTTACCGTCGACCCCGGGCCGCACCACGATGTGCCCAACCGAGATTCGGTACGATCCAAATACGAACCCGTGCATGCGTTTGCTGCCTATCGCGAGTCGCACCTCCGCGTTATCGATCACGGAGCAGAAAGCTCGCACGGTGGGATGGACGACGATACCGCTGAACCTCGAATCCGCTGACGAGATGGCCGAAGCGCTTGAAGAAATTATCAAGACGCAGTCGGTTAGCATGGACGAGGCCAAGCGGCTTGGGTTTTCTTTGGACACGCTGCCAGATACCGGCGGCGATTCCGATTCGGTGGACATTCCGAAGTGGCGGCACGCTACGATCAATTATCCGCACCGGTTGATGGAGCAAGGTCTCGTCGTGCTGGACACGCCCGGTCTCAACGGCTTGGGCTCCGAGCCCGAACTCACGATGACCGCATTGGCGAATGCGCACGCAGTGTTGTTCGTCCTGGCCGCCGACACCGGAGTGACCCGCAGCGACCTGGATATTTGGAAACAACACGTTTGCATCGCGACGCATGGCCACAGTGAAGCGCGCATTGCGGCGTTAAACAAGATCGACACGTTGTGGGACGAGCTATCCACGGAAGAGAAAGTTTCGGCGGACATTGAGCAGCAAATTACCGCGACAATGCGGACACTGGAAATTGAGCGCGATTTTGTATTCCCGGTTTCCGCCACCAAGGGGCTGCTAGGAAAAGTCCGACACGACCCAGCGCTTGTCGACCGCAGCGGATTATCCGCCCTGGAACGTAAGTTGTCCGAAGACACCATAACCTACAAGGAGCAGTTGGTCCGTGACAAAATTGTCGGTGAGATCGGCGCGATGGTGGATGGGTCGCTCGGACTTGTTAATACCCGCTTACAGGCTTACCAGTCCGAGCTCGAAGAAATCGAGTCGCTGCGCAACAAAAGTAGCTCCGCAATTCGCGAGCTGAATGCGCGGTTACGCAGCCAAAAGGGGATTTACAATAAAAAAGCCATCGAATTCAACGAGACTCGCGACCTGTTGCAGCGCGAGGTAAAGTTACTGCTTTCGCTCATCAGCTTGCACGATTTCGATAAGCTAATCGTACGAACCCGCAAACAGATGAGCAAGAGCTGGACCACAGCCGGTTTGCGTACCAATATGGCAGGGTTTTTTGAAGAAACCCATGAGGTGATGAAACGTGTCGAAGCCCGTAGCGAGCGATTACGCGGCCTGGCCGACGATATTTACAAGCGCTTCCACGCTGAGCACGGCTTGCCACGCGTACGGCCACCGACATTCTCGACTCGTAAATTCCTGAAGAAGTTCAAGAACCTGGAGCGCGAGGCGGAAGCATTTCGCAACAGCCCGGCGATGATGATGACCGAACAGAATTACGTCATTAAGAAATTCTTCATCGCACTGGTATCGCGGGCGCGACTAATTTATATGGATGCGGGAAATGCCACCCGGGTCTGGGCCAGTGCGATTCTAAAACCGCTCTATCAGCAAATTCAGGACCACAAAACCATGATTGATCGCCGGCTCGAGAATCTCGACAAGCTACTGGGCAGCCACTCATCGTTGGATGGCCGCGTACAAGAGATCACCGGCATATTGAGTGAATTACGAGGCGGCGCCGATCTGATGGAAGACGTTTTACACCGCCTGCGTGGCGAGGTCGACAATGAGTCGTCGCCGTCATCCGAGCAAGCCATGACCGGTTAAGAGCCGACGGACTCCTAATAACCGCGGCGGCGTAAAGCACTGCGCCGCCTGCTCTCCTTCCCGTTTGTCGGCTACGATGGTCGACCAATGATCTGCGTCCATTACAATAGCGCCATGCCGACCGCTGTTTCTACTGTACTTTGACCACATCGGACACCAACGGCTGGACGCAGGCTTGGCGCGTCTACGCGGATCGGCGCATCGTGACCGTCTTGTTGCTCGGCGTGTCCAGTGGCCTGCCGTTTGGAGTGCTTGCTGAACCGCTTAGCGCCTGGCTTACCCAATCCGAGGTGAGCAAAACGATGATCGGTCTGTTCGCCCTAGTCAGTGCTCCGTATTCACTTAAGTTCGTGTGGGCGCCCATCATCGACCGCGTACCGCTACCGCTTCTAACTCGACTGCTCGGCCGACGCCGTGGTTGGGTCATCATTACCCAATTACTGTTGATCGCCGCGATTTTCGGGATGGGACTCACCCACCCCGCTCAGAATCTTTGGTGGACCGCGGCATTGGCTCTTGTCGTGGCGTTCTTGTCCGCCAGCCAAGACATTGTTATTGATGCGTATCGGGTTGAAATATTCGAAGAAAATAAGCTTGCCGCGGGAGCGGCAAGCGCGGTGTTCGGTTGGCGTATCGGCCAAGTCGGAGGCGGTGCCGCAGGCCTAATTATGGCCGACTTGGTGCCGTGGCCGATCGTCTTTGGCATTCTTTCCGTGGCGGTATTGGTGGGAACAATCGCGATCTTAGTGAGTGCGGAACCGAATGTTTCCGGCGACGCTGAAACCCGCGCGTTGGCGGCGCGATTCGAAGCGCGGCTGCGAAGCGATGCGCGAATTCCACCATCTATCGCGCCGACGCTGGCGTGGTTATATACCGCCGTGGTGTGTCCGTTTAGCGATTTCACGAAGCGCCAGGGATGGCTAACGATTCTGTTGTTTATCCTGCTCTATAAGTTCGGGGACGCGATCTTGTCGATCATGAAAGTGCCGTTTTTTCTGGAACTCGGATTCAGTACCACCCAGATTGGCACCGTCGGAAAGATTTTCGGCTTTAACGCGATAATCGCGGGCGGATTGCTCGGCGGCATCGTGGTCAGTCGCATCGGCATTATGCGCGGACTGATTCTGTGCGGCGTACTCATGGCCGTTTCCAATTTGATCTTCGTGATACAAGACTGGATCGGTGCCAAAATTTGGATGCTGACCGTGACGATTGCCGTGGAAAACGTCACCACCGGTATGGGCACGACCGCGTTCGTGGCGTATCTGTCGAGTCTGACTAACGTCGCGTATACCGCCACACAGTACGCGCTGCTGACGTCCTTTATGGCGTTTTCGCGCACCGTGATGTCGGCCGGGGCCGGTTGGTTAGCGGATCAAGTCAGTTGGTCGTGGTTCTTTGTTCTCACCACACTGGCCGCGCTACCGGGGCTAATGTTGCTGCTGTGGATGCTAAAGCGCTTCCCCACGGCGGGCGCCGCCACCGCCGCGGTGGGCGTAAGATCGTAAGTGCTGCGGTGATCACGCAGTGACGATTTTATCCGCTGCAAGTCATGTCGTAATCGATTGCAATGGGGGCGTGATCGGAAAATCGCTTGGCAGTGTATATAGAAGCGGTGCGCGCCTTGCTGGCGGTGCCTGGGGTCGCAACCTGAAGATCGAGACGCCAGCCAATATTGTTTGCACGCGCTTGGCCACGATTCGACCACCATGTGTATTGTTCGGGCCGCGGGTCGAGACGCCGGAACACATCAACAAACCCGGCCTCTTCATATAACCAGTCCAACCAAGCCCGTTCTTCCGGCAGAAATCCGGAATTCTTACGATTGGAGCGCCAATTTTTCAAATCGATTTCGCGGTGCGCAATATTCCAGTCCCCGCACAGTATATGTTGGCGTCGCTGGCGCCGCATTCTTTGCAGTATCGGTTTCAAGCCGTCGAGAACTTCGAACTTGAACGCTTGCCGCAAATCGCCACTGGTGCCTGATGGTATATAGACCGAGGCGATACTTATCCGCTTGTAATCGATGCGCAGATAGCGGCCCTCACGGTCAAACTGCGGCCAATCCAACCCCACTTTGATTTGCTCAGGCCGCTCCCGGCAATACACGGCGACACCGCTATAGCCCTTCTTTTCCGCTGCATGAATATACCTGTGATATCCGCGTGGATGAAATTCGGGTGCCTCGAGCTGCTCCTCCCATGCCTTGATTTCCTGAATGCAAACCACATCGGGCTGGTGGTGGCGCATCCAGTCAAAAAATCCCTTGCTGGAAGCGGAACGAATGCCATTGGCGTTAAACGATACAATTTTCATATTTTGTGATTTTACCGAACTTGTTGCTGCTCCCCGCCACCAGCAGGGTGGCACTGCGCGCAGACGGGAGTAACACGATCAACGCTGGTTTATCTTCGGCGTTTCCTTTGTTCCCGACGCTGTTAAAATCCATTCCAATGCAATCCTACCAACACGAATTTCTAACGTTCGCCATCGATGTCGGAGTGTTACGATTTGGTGAGTTCACCCTCAAGTCGGGTCGGGCCAGTCCGTATTTTTTCGATGCCGGCTTATTTAATACCGGCCACGCATTGCAGCAGTTGGGCCGCTACTACGCGCAGACCGCGCACGCCCATTTCGAGGGTGAGTTTATGTTGTTTGGCCCGGCTTACAAAGGCATACCGCTGGCTGTCGCTACCGCGATCGGCTTTGCTAACGAGTTCGGCCGCGATCTTGCGTTCGCCTTCGATCGCAAAGAAAGCAAAGACCATGGCGAAGGCGGCCGCATTGTCGGAGCGCCTTTGGCGGGACACGTGTTGGTCGTTGACGACGTCATTACCGCCGGACTATCCATAGACCATTCGATGTCACTGATCCGCAGCGCCGGCGCAGCGCCGCG
>JAOTWM010000702.1 GCA_029862885.1 Gammaproteobacteria bacterium | reverse complement strand
TTTTGTTGGGCGTACCTGCTACCCGACCACCTGTCTTTGACGCGCCTTTACCTGCCATGATTACCTCTACTTCGGTCTAATTTAGACTTTTCGCGCAGCCAGATTTTGACCAAACTAAATCAGTACGACTATAACATACTTCTCGTTGTGTTCTCAAAAACCAGACGCTGGGGAATTTGCGATGGGCGGCAGAAACCGACCCAAAGTAGCCGCTTGGGTGCACGTAATCATTCAATGTGGCTCGAATTACGGGGTATTTTCAGATGGTCTGCCCGAACTCGATCCAACAAACCTATCCCGCCTCCTGGCGGGATAGATTCAGTAGTGTGATGTTGGCAAGGCGCTAATTGAAAGCTTCGTCGAACAGATTAGTGACAGCTTTCCAGGCCCGAGCGTCAGCACGTTTGCTGTATGCGAGGTTTGGGATGCCTCTGCTGTCGGCCTTTGGTGTGGTAAAGCTGTGGCGGGTATTTGAATAAACGACAAGCTGATAGTCCATATCGACCCCCGAACTGCCCGCAATAAACTTTTCGATTTTTTCTGGTGCGGTAGATTTGTCGTCAGCGCCAACAAGAATCAGCATCTTGGGTTTGACTGACTTTGTGCCCTCTGGGGGTGGCTCTATCATTGCCGTTGCAATACCAACTGCAGCCTTAACGTCCTGCCCCCAATACGACATCTTAATTGCGGTTGCAGCACCGAAACTGGAGCCCATTACCCCAAGATTGCTACCATCGACTTGTTTGTCGGCCTTGAGTATATCCAGGCCTAGCTGTGCCCGACGACTCCACAGTTTTTCGTCTGAAACCACCGACTTCATCCACTCTCCAGCTGTTTTAGGGTCGTCGGTTGTCATACCGTCACCATACATGTCGGCAGCAAATGCAACATAACCAGCGGATGCCAATTTCTTGGCTGTGTCTTTAGCCCAATCTGTCAACCCCCACCACTCGTCAATGACCAAAATGCCGGGCCGCGACCTAGTATGACTGGAATCCCATGCCAAGTGGCCTTTCAGCGTTGTTCCACCATCTTTATAGCTGACGGCCTTCATCATGACTTCAGCCAAGGCGCCAGTTGAAAACGTAAAACAGGAAATCGCAGTCAGCAGTACAGCTACGTAATTCGATTTGAACTTGGTATTGTGTTTCACTGTTTACCCCCTTGTCGTTTTGGTGATTTATAAAAACAAACAAGGAAGATCAGATATTACTAACTTCTAAACCACGTTAAATGCCAATCTTCCTCTGATTTGCTTATATTTTGAATTCTAATCGCGATGCCTATTTCCCATATATATTGTAAGGTAATCTAGATTAATCCTATGCGCAGGTAAAAACAAGAACCGATCATCATCGAAACGTCTTCTTATGGCCGAGGCCGTTCTCGGAAACCTGGATAAACCTTTTAAGTGTCTGTTATTGAGGTAGCAGATCATCAGAATTTTTTCCCGAGGTCGAGATGCCATATGACTCAGATTTCAGGCAATGATAGTCCAGGAGGAAATGCAACTGACTATATTACTCCGCCATTCCTGCCGACCTTAGATCATTCATCAACCTATTGAGAAGTTCTGTATCGGCGATTACCAGTACCGAATTTAAGTGCGACAGTGTCACTTCTGGGTTAGTTACCTCGAGTTGCATCACCTCCCACTCTGCGTCTTCTAGTCGATCGAGCTGTACAAGACTTGCAATCAGGAATAAGCGAAGAACCCTGGGAGCCTCGTTGCGCTCCAGCGCTTGCTGCAAATACTCTGTGGCTTTTTGATAGTCTCCCAGTGCGTAGTACGCTCGTCCTAGGTTATAGAGATAATCCCAGGAATAATATGGATTGAGTTTCATGCCTTTCTCGATCAGTCGAATAGCTTCCTCCGCATGCCCCAGGTTGTTATTGATGAGCGCCAGCATTGCATATCCGTCAGCATAGCTGGGCGATAACGATACCGACCGCTCCAGAGCATCAATCGCTTTATCGAACTGATTCCTGTACATGTAAACATAACCCAACGCCCATTGTGCCTGCGGCGAATCAGGATTTATCGCCACCGCTTTACGAGCCATTTCCAATGAACGCTCTTTTGTTTCGGCCGGAGAATCCGAGTGTCCACCGAAGACTTGACGCGTCAGTGTAAT
>JAOTWM010000467.1 GCA_029862885.1 Gammaproteobacteria bacterium | reverse complement strand
GGGTTCAAGTCCTACCGGGGGTACCAAACAAAATTCCTTCGTGGTGTAAGTGGTAGCACAACAGACTCTTAATCTGTTAGGTCAGTATTCAAGTCCCTGCGAGGGGACCACTTTTTGTCCTCTGTGGTGTAATGGGTAGCACAGCAGACTTTTAATCTGTCGGGTCAAGGTTCGAGTCCTTGTGGAGGAACCAGTTTTGAGAGGTGAGTAACAGTCCCACCTAAAGCACGGTTGATATATGAAAGGCTCGCAGATTTCTTTTCGGAAGGTGAACCGGTCAGGGGCCGGGACTGTTTGCTAAACAGATCGCACCTATTAGGGTGTATGTTTCGAATACATCGCCTTCCGCCAAGGTAGGCCGCAAGGTTGGCGTGCTTATCGGTCTTGAAAACCGTGATGGCGGGTTCCCGCCGTAAGGGTTCGATCCCCTTGCCTACCTCCAAGATCGTTTCTCAGGGAGCAGATCAGCCTCCAAAACTGATGAGGTAGGTTCGATACCTACACGGTCTGCCAAACATTGAGGGGTGGTGTAATCGGCAACACGCCTGACTTTGAATCAGGAATTACAGGATCATCGCCTGTCCCCTCATCCACATACGTCGTTACGCTTACGTATGGGTTTAACGAGATCGTGCTGCGCAATGGCACTTCTCCTCCGCTCGGCGAGACGGGGCAACCCACGTAGACAATTAAGACAGCAACGGCCCAACCCTATCCACGAATTTCGTCATCTGTCTCATGCCGAAGTCAACGGTTTCCAGGCCATGGAATTGAAACTCCAGCACGAAATGCCACACACCGGCGTCGTGCAGACTGTTTAACTTGCTGGCGCAGCGTTCCGGTGAGCCGGTAATGCTGACGTCCCCCGGATCCACGCCACCTCCCTCGAATCCGACCGCCGTTTCCAACCGTCCTGCCTGGGTAGCCAAATCCGCGTCGTCATCCGCCACATACCCAAAGGTAAACGCCGCCAGTTTCGGGTCAGTACCGAATTTGGCACCTTCTTCAGCGAGTTTCGGGCACCACGTGTCTCGGGCCGCTTTCTCGTCAGGCCAGAACGCCAACAGACACTTGCCGTACTTGGCCGCCCGCCACACAGACATAAGCCCACCACCAATCCAGATAGGCGGGTACGGTTTCTGGATGGGCTTGGGCTCCATGGGCATGTTATTCAGGTCGTAGTGCTCGCCATGAAATGTCACCCGCTCTTCCGTCCACAGCTTGGTGACAATTTCCAATTGTTCGTTGAACAGTTTGCCCCGCTTTTTCTTGTCGACCCCGAGGCTGGTGAAATCCTCCTCCCACCAGCCCATCGCCGCCCCCACAATCAATCGGCCGTCGCTCATGACGTCCAGAGTGGACAGGTACTTGGCCCATTGATAAGGCGGCAGGATGGGCAGGAGCACCGAGCTGAAACCAATCTTAATGCGCGAAGTTGACTGAGCAATGGCTGGAACAATCGCCAACGCATCCAGACAGTCCTCGTTATCGAATTCGGTAAACAACCACCCGGGGGGCAGTGTCATATGTGTGGGAAGGGTTACAGAGTGAAACCCCAGATCCTCGGCCAATTGAGCAGCGGCGACGATCTCGTTCACGGAGGGGTTCTGCTTGCCCCAGGGAAAGAGCATCACGCTCAAATCAGACATGCTTACCATGATTTTCGCCCAGCTTGTTTCAGTTGTAACGTTCACGCAGCAACCGTGACGCCTGGTGGGTCGCCCCGTTGCATCTCCGTGAATAACACATCTGAGTCTACAGAAAAAGGTCCAATTCTTCCGCACGGAGCGTCTGCCGGACAGATTGGCCGGCCTCGTTCCAGCGCAAACCGCGGGCGACCACCAGAGGCTGTCCCTCTTCGGCTTCACCCATCACCAGGTTTGCCGCGGCGGCGATTTGGTCCGCGTATCCCACCTGACTTGCTTCCAATGGGCGACCATACAGATCGGGATTGCCGCGAAGGTCCCGCACGCCGGGCAAGCCCGCGCAACCCAGCGCAAGCCCGACGGTGCCATTCCGCCATGGCCTGCCCACGCTATCGCAGATCAATACCCCGACGCCTGTGCCGTAATAATTATCCAGCCGTTGCTTGATATCGAGGCAGGTGCGGTCGGGGTCATCCGGCAGCAACAGAACGAAATCCGCCGTTCCTGATTTCAGATTGGAGCGATCCACGCCGGCATTCGCCATGACGAATCCCAATTTGTGCACGGTGATTAGTACGTGTTTACGGAACTTGAGGACACGGCGCGATTGCGACAAAACGACCTCGACGAGTCGCGGGTCTTTTTCCGTTTTGGCTGCTAACTCCTCGGCCTGGTGTGACGGGGTGATCGATGCCAGGTCGACGTAGCGATCCTCCGCTTTGGATACGATTTTTTGTGAAAATACAAATACGTCCTGATCCCGGGGTTCGTATTCACTTCTTTCCAGGGCGTCGATCGTTAACGCGACCAGGTCGTCGCCCTTCCGGATCAGCGGGATACCAGGCACCGCGAAATACCTGACTGAAGAAACGGGAGTGCTCAATTACAGATGGGTGCGCTTGACGCCGTTAAACCTTTCGGTGAAGTCCAGCCTGGATCGATCCAGCCATACATGGTGTTTCTCTGTTGTGTTCTGCGGCCAACTCTCATCGCGATCGAGCTCAGCTCCTCCGGCGACATTTCCTGGGCGTGATCGGCGCCCGCCGCGTGGGAAATGGATTCATTCATGAGCGTCCCCCCGAGGTCATTGGCGCCTGCCTGTAAACAGGCTTCGACACCCATCTCGCCCATCTTTACCCACGAAGTTTGAATGTTCACAACGTGGGGATGAAGTACCAGTCGTGCCACGGCGTGCATCAGTAATGTTTCGCGAAAAGTGGGTCCTCTGCGTGCCAAGCCCTTACGAAATATCGGTGTTTTCTCCGGCACAAAGGGCAGCGGAACGAATTCAGTTATGCCGCCAGTATTACATTGCAAATCGCGAATCGCCAGCAGGTGGCGTGCCCAGTTTATGGGTTTGTCGACGTGGCCAAACATGATGGTCGATGACGAGCGGATCCCGAGAGAATGCGCTGTTGCCACTACGTCCAACCATTGTTGGGTCGTCAGTTTGTCCGGACAGATTATTTCACGAATTTCATCGTCGAGAATCTCGGCGGCGGTGCCGGGCAACGTGTCCAAGCCATTGGTCTTGAGCTCCGACAAAAAACTCTCAACCGACATGGCGAGTGAGTTCGCCCCTTGAAAAATTTCCAGTGGTGAAAACGCATGAATATGCACCCCAGGTAAGGCAGCTTTGACCGCTTTGCAGATCTCGATATAGTGACGGCCGGTATATCTGGGGTGTATGCCACCCTGCATACACACTTCCGTCGCCCCCCTAGCCCAGGCTTCTCGCGCTCTGGTTACGATTTCCTCGGTCACCAGGTCATACGGTTTACCGCGCAGATCACCATTGCCTACCGCCTTGGAGAATGCGCAAAACCCGCATTTGAAGTAACAGATATTCGTGTAGTTGATATTCCGGTTGACTACATAACTTACTCGGTCGCCATTCATGTCGAGTCTTAATCGATCGGCGGCGGTAATAACTTCGCTGAATTCGTTACCGCGAACATTAAACAGCGAGGCTACTGAAGATTCATCGAGCCGCTTGCCGTCCAGGGCACGATTAATGAGCATTGACGTGTTACCGCTTGTGAGTGAAGGTGCGACGGTCGGCTTGGTGATATCAGGCGGGATGCAATGCCGGCTTCCTGCTACCCAATCGCATTCGCGCAATAATCCAACGGAATCCACACGCTGCAACAACGCCTGGTGAAACACCGGATCAATCCACTTATCTCGGTCTTCTACATAAGCTGGGTAAACCGGTAATCGGGGAACCAGTACTTTACCCATTTGATCACAGCGCCGGCGAAGATGTTCGAGGTCCGGCCAGGGCTTTTCCGGATTCACATAATCGCGGGTGACCGGCGATATCCCGCCCCAGTCGTTGATGCCTGCTTTTACCAGATCGTGGAGCGCGTTACTCTGCAGGTTCGGGGGGGCCTGAATCGTCATTTGTGCTCCAAACATCAGGCGGGCACATGAAATCGTCCACAAGTGCTCTTTCAGCGGCACGTTTTCATGTTCGCTCATTCGCGAATTCGCCTTGGGACAAAAATTCTGAATGATTACTTCCTGAATATGGCCATATCGTCGATGCAATGAGCGCAAGGCGAGCAAAGATTCGATCCGCTCCTGTCGAGTTTCT
>JAOTWM010000369.1 GCA_029862885.1 Gammaproteobacteria bacterium | reverse complement strand
AATACCGGTGGTGAAAGGCACTTTCAGCAGGCCGGCATTTTCAATGGTTTGCAGCCTGATCCGGGGGTGCTTGTCCGGTGAGCCGTAATGCGGTCCACCCCTCTTACACAGGCGTTCCGAAGTCGACTCAAGCATCAAACCGCAGGATACGGAAACGGCGCGGAGCTGTTCGAGTTCGTCCAGCCGCATGACGCCCGGGTTAAGGTGGGGAAACAAGCCGCTTTGTTTGTAAATTTCCTCGGCGGCTTCCGCAAGATACGCCAGCGTCGTCCCGTGACCCAAGCGGTGTAAGGATTCACGGGCAAGCTGGTAACGATGTTCAGGTTGATCGCCAAGGGTAAACAGCGCTTCCTGACATCCGACCGCGGCCCCAGACCTGGCCACACGCACCATGTCCTCGATCGACTGGTAAGCGGACGAGATCTGCTTTGGTGTCTTAGCGAATGTGCAGTAGTGGCAGACATCCCTGCACAGATGGGTCAAAGGAAGGAAGACCTTTGGCGAGTATGTCAGGACGTTTCCATGGCCGTCGTCGCGTAACTTTTGCGCAATCTCCATCAATTCGGCGAGCGTCCGTCGTTCGAACTCGGCCACGAGCTGTGCGGGGGTGAGCTCATCCGATTCGAAACAAATCTCGGAAATGTCTGGAGAATCCAACACTGCAGGTCGGGTGCTCATCTTAAAGGATGACGTGGGTTTGGAGTATGCACTGATTTTATCATCAGATATCAACCGATTTTGACCGGCTGACGGGGGGCGGGCCTTGTGACTAGCTGGCCCAACCGTTCTAGTCCGAATATTTCACAAAGTGGGCCATGCACCAAAAATCCTCGTGATATTTGAACAGTTTACGGTACGGCGCGTCCGCACAGATCGTCCTGCCGCCGAAGTAGATTCTTCCTAAGTCCGACAGACGGCTAGTCCCCACTTTGCACCAGAATCCTGACCTTGTTTATATATACTTGCGGCGCAGGACAGGCAAAGCTGAACCGGGCAGCGCGGGGATAAGTCGGCCTCTGTTACAAACTGCACTTTTGAGCCACATTTCCAAATCAGCGTATTCGTCAGCAATTACAAAAGAATGTCAAACAATCACGGTCGTCTTGGTGCAATATGCAGGCGAGCCTAATAGGAATAAAGCGTTCGAGTTTTATCGCTTTTGTGAACTAGGATCTAAACCGAAAACTAACCGGGGCACGATTATGCAAATTGGTATGATTGGATTGGGGCGCATGGGCAGCGCGATGGTACATCGCTTATTAACCAATAATCACCAGTGCGCCGTATATGATGCGGATCCGGCTAGTTATGGTGAACTCGTCGCTGCCGGAGCGACGTCCGCGGCAACCGTAAAACAATTGGTGGATTCGCTCGAAACCCCTCGTGTTGTCTGGATGATGGTGCCCGCGAATAAGGTAGATGAAGTAATCGAACCGCTTTGTGCAGTTATGGAACCCGGCGACATCTTAATCGATGGCGGAAATTCACATTACAAGGACGATATTTTTCGGTCGGAAAAACTATCCGAGTATGGCGTTGCCTATGTCGATGTCGGCACCAGTGGAGGCGTCTGGGGGCGCGAACGGGGTTATTGTCTGATGATTGGCGGTGAATCCAGCGTGGTCGACTATCTCGAACCTCTGTTTAAATCGTTGGCACCGGATCGGGACTCGATACCCGCGACCGCCGGGCCGGCAGACCTTGCCGGCACGGCTGAACAGGGTTATCTGTATTGTGGCGGATGTGGTGCCGGGCATTTCGTGAAGATGATACACAATGGGATCGAGTACGGATTGATGGCCGCCTATGCCGAGGGTTTTGAGATGTTGAGCAGGGCGCGGGACCTGCATGATGACCAACGCGATGAGGTCGCACTGCCGCGTCTCGAGGCCGACGGCTCTCAGATTGCCGAGCTCTGGCGTCGGGGCAGCGTGGTGGGGTCGTGGCTGCTGGACCTTGCCGCGCAAAGCTTACGTGCTGATCCCGGCCTCAATGCCTTCAGCGGTCATGTTTCTGACTCGGGAGAAGGTCGCTGGACTGTTGAAACTGCGACACAGATCGGGGTGCCAGCGTATGTTCTGTCGGCGGCCCTGTTCCAGCGGTTCAGCTCCCGCGGTGAAGGAACATATGGAAACAAACTGTTGTCGGCCCTGCGATTCGCGTTTGGCGGTCACGAGGAAACAAAATAATGCAGATCCAGACCTATGCAAACGCTCGTGACACGGCTCGAGCTGCCGCTCGTTATTTTCAACATTGCGCGCAAGAATCCGTCGACACGCGAGGCAAGTTCACATTTGCATTGAGTGGTGGGCGGACCCCGTGGCTGATGCTTGAGGAACTATCCCAGATTACGCTCCCCTGGCGCCACTGCCACATGTTCCAGGTCGACGAACGTGTTGCGCCGCACGGAGACGAAACCAGAAATCTGACCCACATAGATAGGACCCTGCTCCAGGAAATTCCGATTCCAGCCTCGGCTGTGCATCCCATGCCTGTGGAGGCTCACGACTTGCAGTTAAACGCTGCTGAATACTCCAAAACACTGACGACCATTTGCGGTACGCCGCCGATTCTGGACGCGGTGTTACTGGGCCTGGGGACCGACGGCCACACAGCGTCTCTCGTACCCAATGACCCGGCCCTCGATGTCGGCTCGATGTACGTCGGCATCACACAGGTGTACCAAGGCACCAGGCGAATGACCCTGACTTTCCCGGTGCTGAATCACGCGTTGCGCTTGTTGTGGCTCATTACCGGAGAAGATAAAACAGAGGTCTTACAGCAACTTCTGGAAGGGAAATCATCGATCCCCGCCGGCCGGGTCAGTCGGCACCAGGCGATAATATTTGCCGATCAAGCGGCTATGGCGGATAAACATCCCAATTCACAGTATGTATAACTCAGAGGCGACATCAGCCGGGAAACGTCCATGTTGAAATTTGGTTACAAAGCCTCCGCCGAACAATTTGATCCCAGACAATTGCTGGAATTCTCCGTTGTTGCCGAACAGGTCGGGTTCGATTCTGTTTGGGTGAGCGATCATTTTCAGCCCTGGCGCCATCAGGATGGGCACGCCCCCTATTCCTTGGCGTGGTTGGGTGCGTTGGGCGAGCGTACCGAGCACGTGACCATTGGAACCAGCGTGGCAACGCCAACGTTCAGATATCATCCATCAATCATCGCCCAGGCTATGGGCACCCTGGCTGTCCTCAATCCCGGTCGCGTCGTTCTAGGTGTCGGCACAGGTGAGTCGCTCAATGAAGTCCCCGCAACCGGTATGGAGTGGCCGAAATTCAAGGAGCGCTTCGCTCGTCTGCGCGAGTCCATCGAATTGATGCGCAAACTTTGGACGGAAGAGCGCGTTACCTATAAAGGTGAATACTATCAAACCCACCGGGCAACCATTTACGATCGGCCGCCACAACCCGTGCCGATCTACATTGCGGCGTCCGGTCCAACGGCATCTCGACTAGCCGGACGGGTCGGTGATGGATTTATTTGCACTAGTGGCAAAGCGCCCGAGCTCTATCGTGAAACCTTATTGCCCAATGTACAGGAGGGTCTGGAAAAATCCGGCCGCGGAATGAATCACCTTGAAAGAATGATTGAAATGAAGGTTTCATTTGATTCAGACCTCCAGCGGGCAATGGATGATACGCGTCACTGGGCGGCGCTTGCGCTTTCAGCCGACGAGAAAACCGGGGTGGACGACCCGATCGAGATGGAAAAGAGAGCGAACGCGTTGCCGGTAGAACGCGCTGCAAGCCGATGGCTCGTATCCACGGACCCTGAACAGCATATTGAACAGATGAAGCCCTATATCGATCTTGGATTCACCCATCTCGTATTTCACGCGCCGGGCCCCGACCAGGATCGGTTCTTACGCTTGTATGCAGAGGCCGTCTTACCGCGGTTGCGTGAGCGATATAACTGATCCTGGCAACATGTGGCTGATCGTACCAGTTAAGAATTTCGCTACCGCCAAACAAAGGTTGAGCCTCTGTTTAAGCCCAGGTGAAAGGAGTCACTTGTACGAGGCAATGCTCGAGGACGTTCTCGAGTGCGTACAGCAGGTCCCAACACTCGACGAAATCGCGCTGGTTACGCTGGATCCGAAGGCGATGAAAATAGCTGCCAAATACGGCGCGCGGGTCATGCGGGAATCCGCTAACCGAAGCCATTCGGAGGCGATTCGATTTGGAATCGATCAGCTGTTGAAGAACAGGGTCGAGACGATGTTCACTTTGCCCGGCGATGTGCCGTTAGTTACCGCGGCCGAGGTGAATGCGTTGATTGACGCCCACGCCAACCAAACAGCGTTTACCATCGCGCCGTCGCGCGACCGCAAAGGCTCCAACGCCGTGATGTGTTCGCCGCCGGATATTATTCCACTCCAGTTCGGTTCCGATAGTTTTTATCCTCATCTGGAGCAAGTCAGACGTATCGGTATAGAACCGACTATCGTCTCGCTACCAGGAATATCTCTGGATATTGATACACCGGCCGACCTCGAATTATTTCTGGCCCGGCGATCTCATACGCGAACCCGTGCATTTCTCGAAAACAACGGGATTGCTGCCCGAATTTCAGTGGAGCAGATTCAAGACACTGGAAAATCACCCCGAGAAATCTGACCGGCGAATTCCAGCGTGTCCGCAGCCAGTGCTTTTTTGTGTTCCAGTGTCTCCATCACAGTCCTCGTCTTGCATACAGCGATTCCGACGTCTTTGCCAGTTATATGGTCACCGGAGTCAACGATGAGACCATCCAATAGCCCACCATAATGCTCCGATATACTGGACGAGTGAACGGAGACGCCCAACTCGTGCATGATTTTTGCTGTAGGTCCCTTTATCGAGTTCCCCCCGATGACGGGAGACACGGCAACCACCGGCGCCACGCTATCTTTCAGAGCCTGTCGATAGTCGGGTACGGCAAGAATGGGATCGATGCTGATATAGGGATTCGACGGACAAATGATTATCGCTTCGAGACCAGGGTCCGTGAGCGCGTTCAGCACTTTTGTACTTGGTGTGGCCGTTTCGGCTCCTGCAAACTCGAAACCCGTAACGACATGATCACAGGCATCCCTAACGAAATACTCCTGAAACGATAACTTGCCGTCGCGCGTATGAACAAGGGTCCGTACCGGATCATCCGACATAGGTACGATTTGGGCTTGAACGCCGAGGCGTTCCGTCAGTATCTGGGTTATTTCGCCCAGCTTTTTTTTGCCCTTGCCCAGCCCCAAGGTGCGCAGAACGTGGGTGGCAAGATCACGATCACCGAGACGAAACCAGCCTTC
>JAOTWM010000182.1 GCA_029862885.1 Gammaproteobacteria bacterium | reverse complement strand
CCTGTATTTCAATGTGACGCGGGGTGTCTATATACTTCTCAACGAATATCCGCGAGTCGCCAAAACTCGACTCGGCCTCGCTCGCCGCGCGTTCAAATCCCTGCACACACGATGCTTCGTCGGTGGCGATACGCATTCCCTTGCCCCCGCCGCCGGCACTCGCCTTGAGCATAACCGGGTAGCCGATCTCGGCAGCCATTGCGGCCGCTTCACGTGCCGTGGGGATGGCTTCAACCGACCCGGGAATCGTTGACACCCCGGCCTTTCGGGCGATTTTCTTCGAGGTAATCTTGTCCCCCATCGCCTCGATCGCCGTCGCCGGAGGCCCGATAAACACCAGTCCGGCGCGCTGTAAAGCGAGCGCGAAACCCTGATTCTCGGATACGAAGCCGTAACCGGGATGTACCGCCTCGGCCCCGGTCTGCTGGCACGCATCAACTAACGCATCGATTTTCAGGTAGCTATCGGCCGCCGCTGCGGTGCCGATGCGAACCGCCTCATCGGCCATGTCGACATGCAACGCATCACGATCCGCGTCCGAATAAACGGCCACGGTCGCGATGCCCATGCGCCGCGCGGTGCGCATAACTCGGCAGGCAATTTCACCGCGATTCGCGATCAGGAGCTTCTTGAACATGTATTGTGCTTGGTGCGGTTATCGACGCAGCTAATTCCTAGACTACAATCGCTACAGCGGAACATTCCCGTGCTTGCGCCAGGGATTTTCCAGCTTCTTGTTTCGCAACATCACGAGCGAGCGGCAAATTCGCTTGCGCGTCATCCTAGGCTTTATTACATCGTCGATATATCCACGGCTCCCGGCAATGAATGGATTGGCAAATTTTTTGCGATACTCTTCGGTGCGGGCTTCGATCTTGGCAACATCCCCGATATCACTTCGAAAAATAATTTCGACCGCACCCTTCGGCCCCATGACCGCGATCTCGGCGCTGGGCCAGACGATATTCACATCGCCACGCAGATGCTTAGAACTCATCACATCGTAAGCGCCGCCATAGGCTTTGCGGGTTATTAGTGTGACTTTAGGGACGGTCGCCTCGGCAAATGCGTACAGCAATTTGGCACCGTGTTTGATTATGCCACCGTACTCCTGAGAGGTGCCGGGCATAAACCCCGGCACATCGACGAGCGTCAAAATCGGAATATTAAACGCGTCGCAAAAGCGAACGAAACGAGCGGCCTTAATGGACGCCTGAATATTCAGGCACCCCGCCAGCACCATGGGCTGATTGGCGACGACTCCAACTGTTGATCCTTCCATTCGTCCGAAGCCAATCACGATGTTCTGTGCGTAATCGGGCTGCAACTCAAAAAAATCGTTCTCGTCGACAATCTTATAAATCAGTTCCTTAATGTCATACGGTTTATTGGGGTCGTCGGGAATCAACGAATCCAGTGACGGTTCCTCTCGTTCCGCCACATCGGTAGTAGGCCGTTGGGGCGGCCGCTCGCGGTTGCTGGCTGGCAAAAAATCGACAAATCGGCGCAACATCAATAGCGCTTCAACATCATCCACAAATACCTGGTCGGCAACGCCTGACCTTGTTGAATGCGTCATCGCACCACCAAGCTCTTCAGCCGTCACTTCTTCGTGGGTGACAGTTTTGACTACATCGGGTCCGGTGACAAACATATAGGAACTGTCCTTCACCATGAAAATAAAATCTGTCATCGCCGGCGAATACACGGCGCCGCCGGCACACGGCCCCATAATCATCGAGATTTGCGGAACTACCCCGGACGCCATGACATTACGTTGAAAGATATCCGCGTACCCACCCAGCGATGCCACGCCCTCTTGAATACGCGCGCCGCCGGAGTCGTTGAGTCCGATTATCGGCGCTCCGACCTTCAATGCCTGGTCCATAATTTTCGCGATCTTCTCGGCGTGGGCTTCCGACAACGAACCCCCGAATACCGTGAAATCCTGACTGAAGGTAAACACCGGACGACCGTTGATCGTACCGTATCCCGTCACCACACCGTCGCCCGGTATCGTCTGCTCGGCCATTCCGAAATCGCGGCAGCGGTGCTCGACGAACATATCCCATTCTTCGAAGCTGCCGGCGTCCAACAGCAATTCGATCCGTTCGCGAGCCGACAACTTGCCCTTGGCGTGCTGCGCGTCGATACGTTTTTGGCCGCCACCCAATCTTGCCGCTGCGCGTTTTTCTTCTAGTTGGCGGATGATGTCATGCATGGTCGACTATCCCGGATAATTCATGAGGGATTCGAGTTATGCGGCCCGACTTTGCCTGCGAATTGCTCGCAGTACTTCTTGGGCCGCACTCGGAATATGAGTGCCGGGGCCAAAAATCGCCGCGACGCCCGCACCGTGTAGAATTTGGTGATCCTTGGCGGGAATTACGCCGCCGCATATCACCGTTATATCGTTCGCCGAGTTTTGCCGCAGCACCTCTAGTAATTGCGGAACCAAGGTCTGGTGACCCGCCGCTTGCGAGGACACCCCGATTACATGAACGTCATTTTCGATGGCCTGGCGCGCCACCTCCTCCGGCGTTTGAAACAGTGGCCCAATATCGACATCGAACCCGAGGTCGGCGAACGCCGTGGCAATAATTTTCGCTCCACGGTCATGCCCGTCCTGGCCGAGTTTAGCGACGAGAATTCGCGGTCGACGACCCTCCGCTTCGGCAAAATCGACGACCTCGCGGCGCACTGCCTGAAATCCCTCATCGTTGTCGTAAGCCGCGCCGTATACGCCTGCTACCGTACGGACTTCGGCTCGATGACGGCCGAACACTTGCTCCATGGCATCGGAGATCTCGCCCACAGTGGCGTTGGCTCGTGCCGCCATGATCGCATACTCCAACAAGTTTTCGTCATCGGTGGCAGCCGCGCGTTGCAATTCCTGAATCGCCCGTTTCCAGGCCGCGTTGTCGCGCTCGCCGCGAATCTTACTTAAACGCTCGATCTGCGTTGCCCGCACCGCACTGTTGTCGATATCGAGAATGTCCACGTCGTCAACCTGCGACGATTGAAAATTGTTGACACCGACAATCACATCTTTACCTTGATCGATGCGTGCCTGGCGCTGCGCGGCCGCTTCCTCGATACGAAGTTTTGGAAAACCGGCTTCCACAGCCTTAGTCATTCCCCCTAAGGCCCCAATGTCATCGATCAATTGCCGTGCTTCGGTCGCCAAACTGTGGGTCAGACTTTCGACATAATAGGATCCGCCAAGCGGATCGACAACTTTGGTCAAACCGGCCTCTTCCCGCAACACCAATTGCGTATTGCGCGCTATACGCGCCGCAAATTCAGACGGCAGAGCCAACGCTTCGTCGAACGAATTAGTGTGTAGCGACTGGGTCCCGCCCAGTACCGCCGCCAATGCCTCGATCGTAGTGCGGACAATATTATTGTACGGATCCTGTACTGTGAGGCTGACTCCAGAGGTCTGGCAGTGAGTGCGCAACATCAGTGAGCGGGGATCTTTGGGTTCGAATAGCGTCGACATCAACTCCGCCCACAAATATCGCGCCGCTCGCAGCTTCGCGATCTCCATAAAGAAATTCATGCCGATACCGAAAAAAAATGACAACCGTGGCGCGAATACATCAACTGCCAGGCCTCGACTCAAAGCAGCGCGTACGTATTCGATACCGTCCGCAATTGTAAACGCTAACTCCTGAACGCAGGTCGCGCCCGCTTCTTGCATGTGATAACCGGAAATCGATACGGGATTAAACTTCGGCATATGCGTGGCGGTATAAGCGATTATGTCCGCCACTATTCGCATTGACGGCGCCGGCGGATAGATATAGGTATTGCGGACCATGAATTCTTTGAGAATATCGTTTTGCAGGGTACCCGCGAGTCGCCTAGGTTCCACGCCTTGTTGTTCTGCGGCAACAATATACATTGCTAACACTGGCAGCACCGCGCCATTCATCGTCATCGACACCGACATCTTATCCAGCGGGATATCGTCAAATAGATCAACCATGTCGGCGACGCTGTCGATCGCAACGCCGGCTTTACCGACATCTCCCACTACGCGCTCATGGTCAGAATCGTAGCCGCGGTGCGTGGCCAGATCGAACGCGATGGAGAGACCGCTCTGGCCGGCCGCTAGTGCATCGCGATAAAACGCATTGGATTCTTGGGCCGTCGAAAACCCGGCGTACTGACGAATAGTCCAGGGCCGGCCCTTGTACATCGAGGCGCGCACTCCACGCCGATACGGCGGCTGACCGGGCAGGTTGTCCAGGTGCGCGATCTCATCGAGATCCGCTGCCGTATACAACGGTTTGATATCGATTCCTTCCGGTGTGGTCCACGGTATGTCCTTTAATGATGAGACCCCCAATTCAAGCATCGCGGCCTCGGCCCATTGCCGCTGCTTAGCTGTTTGCTGTGTCATCGGTAGGTTGGCTGGAATTCCAGTTTGTGCGCCGCAACATGGAGTCAGTCTACGCCCGCGAGCCGTGACGGTACATACGGATTGGGCCGAACACCAGCGGCACGCCGTCCCATCACCCCGCGTGAGGGTATCCGGCAGTGGCCAACGCCGCGCCGATTTCGTCCAAAATAGCGGGATCGTCAATCGTCGCTGGCATTTTCCATTCTTGCCCGTCCGCAATTTTCTGCATCGTGCCACGCAGGATTTTTCCAGAACGGGTTTTTGGCAACCGGTCGACGACAAGCGCTTGCTTGAAGGCTGCTACGGGTCCGATCTGTTGCCGTACCATTTTTACGATCTCATCGATGAGATCAGTGGGGTTGCGATCGCATCCCGCGTTCAATACCAGGAAGCCGAGCGGCAGCTGCCCTTTGAGATCGTCAGCAACGCCGGTCACCGCGCACTCCGCCACATCCGGATGCGATGCCAGCACTTCCTCCATGGCTCCGGTCGATAACCGGTGGCCGGCGACATTAATAATGTCATCGGTGCGGGACATGACAAATACATATCCGTCATCATCGATGTAACCCGCATCTGAGGTTTCGTAGTAACCATCGAATGCTGACATATATGTATCGGCGAAGCGCTGCCTCGCGTTCCATAAGGTCGGGAATGTGCCGGGAGGTAGCGGCAGTTTTGCGACAAGGCTACCGATGTCACCCGCCGCGACGGGGTTGGATTCGTCATCCAGCACGTGTAGGTCCCAACCTGGTACCGGCTTCGTCGGAGATCCTACCTTAACCGGCAATGATTCGATGCCGAGACAATTTGCACAAATCGACCACCCGGTTTCGGTCTGCCACCAGTGGTCGATTACCGGCACCCGCAATTTGTCCTGGGCCCACCGTAGCGTATCTGGATCGGTGCGCTCACCGGCGAGGAATAACGCCTTGAGTCCGGAGAGATCGTAATTGTCTAATAACGCACCTTCGGGATCTTCCTTTTTGATGGCTCGGAAGGCGGTCGGCGCAGTAAACAACACACGCACATTGTGTTGAGAAATTACCCGCCAAAACGCGCCGGGGTCGGGCGTTCCAACTGGCTTTCCTTCATATAGCACTGTCGTGTTGCCGCTAAACAACGGTGCATACACAATGTATGAATGGCCCACGACCCAACCTACGTCCGAAGCGGCCCAATAGACGTCGCCCGGATCGGCATTGTAAATATTCTTCATCGACCACTTGAGTGCAACGATATGTCCGCCGTTATCACGAACCACTCCTTTCGGCTGGCCGGTGGTTCCCGATGTATACAGGATGTATAACGGATCGGTGGCCAACACCGGCACGCAATCATGCGGAATGGCGGCATCCATCGACTCCTTCCAGTCGAAGTCGCGGCCACCCACCATCGACGCCGTAGCCTGTCGCCGCTGCAACACAATACAACTTGAAGGCTTGTGATCGGCGAGTTCGATGGCGTGATCCAGCAGTGGTTTGTATTCCACGATGCGTCCAGGCTCGATTCCACAAGATGCACACACGATCGCCTTTGGCTGCGAGTCGTCTATGCGCACCGCCAGTTCGTTTGCCGCGAAACCCCCGAACACGACAGAGTGAATTGCGCCCAAACGCGCACAAGCCAACATCGCCACCGCCGCTTGCGGCACCATGGGCATATAGATGATGACTCGGTCGCCTTTCGTAACTCCGTGTTGCGCCAGTACCCCGGCAAATCGCGCGACGCGGTCGAGCAGCTCGCGATACGTAAAAGTCTTAATGGTATTGGTTACCGGGCTATCGTAAATGAGGGCGGGCTGATCCCCGCGGCCATTATCTACGTGAAAATCAATCGCGTTGTAACAGGTATTGACTTCGGCACCGCTAAACCATCGGTAGTAGGGTTTATCGGTGGAATCTAAAACGCTATCCCATCGTTTATACCAGTGCACCGCCTCCGCGGCTTCCCCCCAGAAAGAGTCAGGGTCCGAAATCGACTGACGGTAAACGTCTGCAATTCTTCTCATGGCATTATTCTCTCCGTTGGCTATGGCCGGTGATTTTTCGATCGAGCCTACTAACCATATTGGCCAACACAGCCGGCGCGCGTTGCCAATTATACTAAGGAACCACTGAACAAGTCATGATCGGTCAACTTGGACTCAATATAGTCGAACTTTGCGTCGTGAATATTCGTAATTGCCTTGTTGTTGCCAACAGGGATGTCGGCGAAGAGTGGGAGCCGGCACACAGCAGCGTTACCCGCAATCCACGCCGGAATCCTTATCGATTTGGCCGGAATCTAATTCACCGAGACTTACTCAGAGATCCGCCAAATTTATGCCGAACTAATGGCGATTGAATATCACGACCGATTCTACCAAGCAGTTATGGGATTAACACGAGCAACAACACCAATCTGAACCATTTTATTACCCATGAGCCCGGGGTCAAACGCCGAATCCTAGTGTATGATCCAGACTGCGTCGCCACCGTTGTAGTAGCCGCACCGGGTTATCGAGCCCGTCTACTGACAATCAAGATCGTTCGCTTGAGCTGGAACCGATAGCTGATATTTGCGCTTGGCCGCGTCGGGCTGGATCGTCGTAAACCCACCCCTGGCATCGGTAGCTTTATAGAAGCAATTCCAGATCATCTATCCGAAATTGAGGCAAACATCATGAACTACGAAAACATAGTGACCAACATCCAGGGCAATGTGGCTCTGGTTACGCTTAATCGACCCGAAGCACTTAACGCATTGTCGACCCCGTTGACGATCGAACTCGACGACGCGCTCGGTGGATTTGGTCAAGACGGCAATATCGGTGCAATTGTGATCACGGGAAATGAAAAAGCATTCGCCGCCGGGGCGGACATCAAGGAGATGGCCAATAAGTCATTCGTCGATTGTTATATGTCAAATTTTATCACCGAAACCTGGGAGTGCGTGACGCAAAGCCGTAAACCCGTCATCGCCGCCGTAGCGGGCTTCGCATTAGGTGGAGGCTGCGAATTGGCAATGATGTGCGATTTCATCATCGCTGCGAATACTGCTAAGTTCGGTCAACCTGAAATTAGTCTTGGAATCATTCCCGGCGCCGGCGGCACGCAACGATTAACGCGTTTTATTGGCAAGTCGAAAGCGATGGATATGTGTTTGACAGGTAGGATGATGGATGCCGAGGAAGCAGAGCGCGCCGGCTTGGTCAGCCGCATTGTCTCGCCTGAATCGCTGATCGAAGAATCGCTAAAGATAGCGCAGACTATCGCCGATAAGTCACGACCGTCGACGATAATGGTAAAAGAGGCTGTCAATCGCGCTTACGAAACCACACTGAGCGAAGGAATTCGCTACGAGCGGCGCCTGTTCTATTCGTTGTTTGCCACCGAAGACCAAAAGGAAGGCATGTCAGCCTTTGCCGAGAAACGACCGCCGCGGTGGCAACATCGGTAACGGCGGCGGCATCACTGCTATGACAGATTCGAACTGGCAAACTGTCGGCTCTACATATTTATTTAAAAGCCCGTATTTCGACCTGCGCCAGGATCAGGTAACGCTGCCGGACGGCGACCAAATCACTTATTCGATGATCGAGCATCCCGGTTACGCAATGGTGGTGCCCCTCGGTGCCGACGGTCGCGTGGTGATGGAGCACATCTATCGACACCCACTTCGGCGCACGTTACTGGAATGTCCATCGGGCGGATTAGACGGAGATTCGCCCGACGTTGCGGCACGACGCGAACTGGAGGAGGAAACCGGTTACCGCGCCACGCACCTGACAGGCCTAGGAAGGTATGCGGGAAGCAGCGGGATCAGCAACGAGTATTTCCATCTGTTTCTCGCCACCAGCCTCAGCCCCGATGGCCAACTATGCCACGAAACCACCGAGCAGATTGAAATCGAACTCATTCCGCTGTGTCGACTACGACAGATGGTAATCACCGGGAAAATCGAAGACGGCCCCTCAGCCTTGGCTATTCTGCTGGCGTGGGCCGCCACGCGAACATAAACACCCGCGAGACTTTATGCCGCTAGTTCCGTAATCCCGAAAATTGCCTGATCAACATCCTCATCTTCGGTGAAGTACCCGGGCGCGAATCGGATCGTACCTTTATTCGCAACGGTACCACGATCCTCATGCACTAACGGCGCGCAATGCAACCCGGTACGCACACAGACATGGTAGTCAGCATCGAGCATCGCACCGACTTGATCGGCGGGCATGCCATCGACCCCAATCGACAACGTCGCAACCCGCGGTTGGTTGTCTTGCGGTCCGTAGACCGTAATCCCGGGCACGCCTCGGAACGCACCGGCCAATTTTTGTACGTGGTCGTGTTCGATCCGGGAGATATGTTCCAAGCCGGCGCGGCAAGCGTCTTTATGGGATACATCGGCTTGTGCCCGCTCGATTTGCTCGCGACCAAGACGGGCAAACCATTTTTGTGCTGCATTTAAGCCCGCTATACCCGGCAACGCAACGGTCCCAGCTTCAAGATGAAACGGATATTCGTCCGGTTGAAAGCGCGACGCCGAGTCCACACCAGTACCGCCCACCCGAATCGGCCGCACATCAATACCGTCGCGTACCACCATTCCACCGATCCCCATCGGCCCGAATAAGCCTTTATGGCCGGTAAACGCCAAAATATCGATACCGATTTCATCCATGTCGATCGGTAGGACACCTGCGCTCTGACAGGTGTCGACAATAAATAACGTACCCGCTTCTCGGGAGATACGCCCGATCGCGGCGATGTCCTGCACCGAACCTAAGACATTGGACGCATGATTTACCACGATGACTCGGGTCGCCGGCGTGATGGCGCGTTTTATATCGGCGGGGTCCACGAACCCCTGATCGTCCCCGCTGACCGAAGTGGCGGTAATCCGACCTTCCCGCTGCAAATGATTCAACGGTCGAATCACCGCATTATGTTCGAGGCGCGTCGTGATAACGTGATCACCGTCATTGAGCACGCCGTACAGCGCCGTGTTGAGCGAATCGGTCGCATTTTGCGTAAACACCACCCGATTCGTATCGCCTCTGAATCCAAAAAACTCCGCCAATAGACGTCGCGTCTCAACAATCATGCGTTCTGCCTCGACGGCAAGCTCGTGCCCCGCACGACCCGGATTCACACCGTAGCCACGGAAGAA
>JAOTWM010000181.1 GCA_029862885.1 Gammaproteobacteria bacterium | reverse complement strand
GATTTGCCCGCAATCGCAATCACGTCAGCACCGAGATGGTGGCCGAGCTGAATCAGGAAGGTGCCGACCCCGCCCGATGCGCCGGTTACTAGCATGATGTCGCCAGGACCGACATGGGCCATCAGTAGCATGTTCATCGCGGTCCCGCCCGAGCACGGCAACGTCGCGAGTGCGGCGTCGGTCAGAGCGACGCGCTCCGATATACGATAAGCATTGCGCGCGGGTACGGCGACGAACTGTGCGAAACCGCCGTCGTAGTCGGCGCCGAGAAAACCGCTGTTCTCCCAACCTTGTTGATCGTCGCTTTGAAGCACGTACGGGTCGCAGGTGACTCGTTGCCCGATGCGGCCGCTATCGACCGAACTTCCGGCTGCGACTATATGGCCAACGATATCGGCTCCCTGTATGCGCGGAAAGCTGAGGCCCACTTTCCAATCGCCCATGCTTGCGCTTTCAACTTCCGTACCGTCGCCTGCGTCTGCAGTCGGTGTGCCGATAGTCATGTCTTTGCTGTACCAGCCGATGCGGGTATTGATGTCGGTGTTGTTCATACCCGCGGCCGCGACCTGTATCAACACCTCATCGTCCGCCGGCACGGGCGTCGGAACATCGTCACGGTAAACAAGTTTCTCGATACCGCCATGGCCCGTCAGATGAACGGCACACATCGAATTAGGGGCCGGCATATTCATCGAGTTAGTCTCGGCTGAGAGATCGCGCGAATTGTCCAACTTCTTCATTTTGGCTGCCGCAGGCGTACACCGCGGATCGTACTATTTTCGGGCAAAGAATGCTTTGATACTCGCGGAACGCAACACATACAGGCCAATCAACATTAACACGATGAATATCGCCACGACCGCCGTCCATTCGACTTCCGAGTTCCGGTACCCACGCATATGGCTCGCCGCCATTTCATAGAGCAATACGGCCGCTATAGCCATGAATCCGCCACCCGCCACCAGGCGTGCCCAATTATGTCTCAGTAATATTCCGAAGAAACACAATGATGACAGCAACCAAATCGAAAGAGGAATCGCGAGCACACCGAGTGAACCACGCCCGAATAACAACTGCAAAATGATTCCAACCACCCCACCGATAAATACGACGCCGCACACGCATGTTAGAATTATCAGGGCAACCGGCCATTTACTTGTTGCCGCACTATTATCGGCGGCGATTTGTCCGCGATTCGCGAGTTTGCGACTCAACCACAGTAGCGCATGCCCAATCGCCCATATTGCGACGGCAACCGGAACAAAAATAAGCCCCGGCGGATGACCTTTTGAGGTCGCCAACAAAATCGTCGCCGCACCACCGATAACGGCCCAGATAGTATGTAGCCAACGGAAGGTGGGTTTTAGATATTGGGTTCGCACGCTGGAATACATTTTCTTTTAGCCAAACTACGTTTATCGGAAGAACGAATCGCTTACTTGGTGCTACTTATACCTTGCCGGGTCTGGAACGAGGCCTTCCGGTAATCTTATTTCTTGAAATAAGTGTCAATATGACCATCCTCTCAGATAATGCACCAAATGACCCCCCCAAACCAATTGTTGCCGCAGAGCACCCGCAAGAACGGCCTGGGCATTCTCGTGCCCGGTCACGATGTGTCAGATAATTTGCTTGATTTTCGATAATCGGAACAATCCATGGAATAAATTCGCTTCCAGCCGGTCATATCTAATACATCAATTCATAATCGGAGGAATCTTCCATAATGAGACCATATATGACGATGGCGATCGCTTTATCAATTTCGGCCAGTGTTTCGGCGGCTGAACCGCCGTTCTCGGGGCCGGAAGACGTGGCGTTTGCCGGCACCTTGTGGAAAGCACTACAGGAAAACCGCTTGATCGGTGCCGACAGAATGCGATCGATGCCTTACCAGACCCCGCCCCCACACGGTCATTTTGTCGAGGCAACGGACGGCCGTATTAGCGTCGACGGGCGCGACGGTATCGTCATCGTAAAACAGAATTTCGGCAAAACCAAGGAAGAGACGAGACAACAAATCGCCGACAACCCGGACGAGTTCCTCACTTCCATTACCGTTATGTTCAAGCGTGAAAACGGATACGACGCTGACAATAAGAACTGGTTTTGGGTCAAATACCATCCCGACGGAAGCTTGTTCAAGAATCCGAAAGGTATGCAACTCGCAGGACGCGTTGCGAAAGGCAGTGACAAGGCCTGTATTGCGTGCCACAAGAGTGCGCCGGGAAACGATTACGTCTATATCCATGACCGTTACGCCGGTCAGGACTAGAGCGCTTATTTAGAAAGCGCCAAGATTAGCCGTTCGATGCTGGGAACCGAGCGCCCCGTGCCTTCGTATTCCCCTTAAGCTAGATCTTGGGTCTTGGCGCGCGGCCACCGTGCGAGGTTCCGAACCAAGGTAAATTTGACTTTCGGAATCATCAAGCGGCATCGTGCGGTATGACCCCCCCCATTAATTGGAGACAACCGTATGAACCAGGCTGCGCCCACCTATCTGTTTGAGGCAAGCGAGAAACCGTCTCTCGACCTAATCGACGTGCCTCTGATCGAGGCCAGCGACGAATCGGTGCAGAGCTATGGGGCCCTGGTTGATGATCCGGAGGGTGTCGACATTGAAATCGTGCGCTGGCCCGCTCAAGGTTGGCGGCCGATCGACGATGGAACCGGCGACGAGGGCGGCTGGGTGGAGGGCATCTTCCAGGGCGAATGGCGAGGCGATGTGTTGTACGGAACGAACGACGCGGTCGATGGCCACTATGTATTAGGCTGGTCGGTGGACCCACAACAAGCCGCATCGGATCGGCAAACCGGACCCCGCGACCGGGTGCTGCTCTGGCACATGAACTATCACCCCGATGGTGGACAATTATTCTTCCCGTTGGACAAGCAGCCGTTTGTTGTACCCCTCGCCCCGCCGGGGGACGATCTCACGCCTGATAAAATCATCGCATTTTGGTGCGACGGCACGCGCGGCCTCTACATTCATCCCAATATTTGGCACGAGGGTATATTTCCGGTTGAAGACAAGCAGCGGTTTCTCGATCGGCAAGGCAAAGTACATGCCCGCGTGAGCTGCGATATCGGCGACGAATTCGGTGTGTATCTATCTGTGCCGTTACGGCGCAGTTAAGGCTGGCAATCAAGTACCGGCCACTCACATATTAACTAGTGGTTGGCCGTGCAGAACCCGGAGTACGACGAACCGCTTTTGTCAGCCTTTGCGTGCGACGATAATCAGCGTATTTCCACCAAGCAGAATCTTGTTCGAATTAGCGTCACGCGCCCACCACTTTTCCCGGCCGCTCTTACCCGCCAGCCACGATATTAGTTGTATGATCAGAACCAGCGGATAGAGCAGAAACTGCTTGCGCTTTGTTTTATCCTTTTCTATTCGTTCGATTACCAATCCGCTGGCCTCGATAAAATAGCGTAGCTGAGTATATGTGAGCGGGCTAATATGAGCCATCGATTCATCACCGCCATATTTTTCCGTAATCCTGTTTCGAGTAATCGCTTTCTCTCCAGATCCCCACTGTAAGAAACTCAGCCGAGCTTCAATCGACGTGTAGTTTGGAATCGTTACAAGTAGATAACCACCGGGTTTAAGAATTCGGGCGAACTCACGAAACGCAAAGAACGGATTTTCAGTATGTTCCGGTCCCTCGACGAATGTCACATACTCGAAAATTTCATCTTCGAACGGGAACCCTATCCGTAAATCCCCCCGTACAATCGGGATTTCTTTCACCTGAAAATTACTTGGTTGAAGATCGCACGCGGTGACATCAAATCCGTCTTTATAAAGTCGATACGACAATGCACCACTACCTGCTGGAAAATCCAGGAGTTTTCCTCTTGGTAGAGATTTCAGGATTTCGGACACGCGAGGATGAATTTCGATACGAGAAAATCTTGGAAACAGCCGCCCGTAGACTTCGGTGTATTTCATGGCTAGAGTTTAGAGCGAACCGGGCTTGGCGCAAGCTGAATTACGCAGCCGACATTAGACGCACCGATAATTATTGGGTGTAGCACTTTGCCTAAATATGTTATCCAAGCAGACAGTTTCAGAGAATACGGCAGTATTCACTTGTGATCATAGCGGCCTCCAGAACCGTAGTCTCTAAACTTCCGGAAACCGTGTTGTGAATGCCTTCTAATGAACAAAAGCTCCTTAAAACAACGCGAACTCGGCCGCGGTGCTAAATTAATTGGACGCACTATTGCAATTCTTCATCGCTGAAACTCCACATGTTAATAATATAAGATTGTTTCGCATTCATGAATTCTCCCAAAGTATCGATACTGGTTCCCAATTACCGTACCCAAAAATTAACTGCACTGTGCCTAGATCTTCTAAAAATACACACTGACCTTTCACTGGCCAGAGTCATCGTCGTTGACAATGATTCAAAAGACGACTCTCTCGAGTATTTAAGAAGTCTGGACTGGATTACGCTGGTCACGCGATCCGCCACGGCAAACGAACCCGCCCATATTGCACACGCAAAGGCCCTCGATCTGGCATTTCGAGAAGTGGACACGGAATTTGTGCTCTCGATCCACACCGATACGTTGATTCTTCGGCATGACTGGCTTGATTTCCTGCTCATGCCCATGAACGATTCCTCGGTTGCGGGCGTCGGTTCATGGAAACTCGAACACCGGCCATTATTTCGAAGAGCATTAAAAACTCTAGAGAGACATTCCAAATTAGGGCTTTACAGCTTGATTGGAAAGCAAGATCACAGCATCGAAGGGACAATGCACAACCCGTACTACCTGCGCAGCCATTGTGCGCTTTTTCGCACCGATCTAATTCGCTCACATGAGCTTGGATTCGCTGACAATAACGAAAACGCCTGCAAGGTCATCAGTCTCGAACTTGAAAAAGCGGGCTACCGCCTCGTGTACGTCAGGCAAAACGAATTGATAAAGTATATCGAACATGTCGATCATGCGACGATGTTCTTGAACCCGGAAGAATTTCTTCAAACTGGCGAATTAAAGAAACGCCATATTAAACGAGGAAAAGCCAGGTTAGCGCGGATAACTGCAAAGCTAGAATTGTAAGAATCGACTCAGTTCAAATTACGCTCGGTTGTTTTTCCGGCTTACATCCTCGCGCTCAACAGCTTAGCCAGATTCTTGTCCGCCGCCTCGCGGATGGAAACTTCGGGGTCGTTCAGGGCCTGGCGTAGCAGGTGGATTGCTGTTTTGCCACCGATCTTCCCTAAAGCAGCCACGGCCTGCGACCGCAAGTCGGGATTTTCGTCGTTCAACGCGGTGGCAAGGGGGTGAGCTGCTTCGTCCCCACCGATATCGACCAGAGCTTCGATGACTGCCTCCCGCACTTCATGCTCCTCGGCCTCGAGGGCAAGCCGGAGGACTTGAATCGCGGCCCCACCGCCGATTTCTCCCAATGCATCCACCGCATCGATCCGCAAAGCGGTATCCGGATCGTCCAGGGCCATGGCCAGTGCCCGAGCGGAATCGTCTCCCCCTATGTCCGCGTAGGAGTCAATAGCGGTTTCTCTCACGTCTCGATCCCGATCTCGCATCGCTTGCTTGAGAACTTGGATTGCGGTGTCGCCCCCGGTTGCACCCAATGCGTACGCCGCCTCCGTTCGGACCCATGCGCTACCGTCACCCAATGCTGAGGTCAGCGACGCCGCTGCCTCGTCACCGCCGATATCGGCCAGCGCGTAAATCGCCTTGACGCGGACGTCTTCGTCCTCGTCGCCCAGGGCAAGACTCAGTGGCGCGACGGCTTGGTCCGCGTCGAGCTTTCTCAATCCCCGGACAGCCTGCTTTCTCACTCGGATTTTGCCGTTGATTACGTCGGATTCGAGCGCCTCGATATCGGCGCTGGATTTACGAGCCGGCGACGGGTGCAATTTCTTTCCCGTTGGAGCCGCGGGATCCACGGTCCCTGCCGAATACACCCACAGCTTTGCTCGATACGGCGGTTGCTCCACACCCGGCTCCGTCTGTGCTTCGTGCAAGGCGAAAGTTTCGTCCCGTAAGATGCGGTGCAACGCCTCGGACAATGGGAGTTCATGGAGCTCCATCGTAATGCGTTGGTCGAGAGGTCCGTGCGAGACGACAACAAAATCGGTTTGGCGAATGATCTCTTTGAGAAGTTGCTCGATCGATACGTTGCGTACCTTCAACGTAACGAGATCGTCGACAATTTCGACCTGCAGATGAACCGATGTGGTGTCGTCGAACACATCTTGCGCCGCGGCGACATCCACCAGCAGCGTAAAACCCGCAACGATACCAATCGCGCGAGCGGCTCGACGCATCAAATTGTCGGGCTTAGTCGAGTTCATGATTGCGATCGAATGACGGCGGCGGTATCAAGTCAAATTCAAGAGCGACATTTTGAGTCCCGGTACCCTGGCCGCTTGGGCGCGGAGCGGGGCTCCGTTCGCTTCGCTCGATTCTATAACACACGAGGCGATCGGAGCCCGCGCGATTCGCGCCCCTATTCGTCGAAGACTGCGGCTCGTTTGGTAGATTACAATCGCTTGAGCTGCAATCGACGTTTGACCCGCTGGCTAACTAGCACCCGGGAATGCCAGTGTCATTGACGCAAATGTCGCCCAACTCCGTGAAGGTCGCATTGTCGTCATCTTCGATCGCGCCCACCTCGATTTTCGCCGGCGTGTCGTTGGGCAAGGAGGCAAGATAATCGGCCGGGACCGTCACCGAGGTCGGTGCTACGCTGCCCGGTAGACGAATGGTCAATTTCAGGTCAGATCCATCGTCCGGTTCGAACACGACCTCCCAGATCTCGACCGCCACGTTCATAGGATGTACCGTGAGCGGGCCGGCGTTGACGAGTTCGGTTAACTCCGCGCTGGTCGCGCAATTTCCCAAATCGTTACCTGGCTGCCAGGAAATTACACCAGCATTGTAGGCCAACGCCATCGGCGCAGCGGGAAGCTCGTACGTGAGTTCGGTCTCGCCCTCCGATTTCTCTCCGCCGTCCCCGCTGCCCGTATACACGTAAGTCCCTTCATCCCAACGATCCAGAAAATCCTCCAGGGTCACGACCTCATCGGGATCCGCCTCGGGATCGGATGGATCGAGCCAACACGGCGGCTCAGCGCTCTCGGCAAATGTCTCCGTGAGCTTTTGCTCCCGCAGCGGACCTTTGGCCTCATCCTCAAAGACTTTGGCACCATTCGGATCGTGAATCCTGGCCGAATTCAAGTCGTCGCCATCCATCAGGAAATGGAATCCGATGTCTCCATCCGAGGAATTGATCTCGATGATCGCCTTGCATTCTCCAAAGTCGCCGCAGGGCGCAGTTGCCATTGCATCGACGCTGATGCCGCCAAAGAGCAGGGGCGCACTGGCCACACCCAGCAGGGCACTGTGAATATGGTGTCTACGATTCAATTCGCGAGTATATCTGTTCATTTCGATGCTCCTAATGGCTTGTATCGTTAAATGTTGTCACTCACATCGGCAGTCGATGTCGCATTGCGCGTTTTAGGAGCAGGCTGATCGAGAAAAACAAACCAGACCCGCTTCGTCGACGCAGCGTTAAGAGTGCAGGGAGAAGATGACGGCAACGTTGCCGCAAGATTGCCAATTGGTGAAGTAACTAAATGGTAATGTTCCCAGTCGGCCGCGCCCTCGCCTCGTGAAGATCCGACGAATACGGTGGCCGTACGGATGCGTCCGCGATCCATATGGCGGCAAAACGTCGCGGCGGCGAATTGCTCGAGGGTACAGTCCTACGTCAACCCGGCATCGCCGGGTTTGACGATATTAAACTCGACGGGGACCGTTTCGGTTACGAGATCGTCCACGTTCCCTGAAATTCGCGTATAGGCCGTTGGCTCGAGGTTGCCGGTATCCGGAAAGTCTTCGCGGTAGTGCGCGCCGCGCGAATCCTGCCGGACCAACGACGATTTCGCGATAACCGCGCTAATTTCCAGCAGGCAGTCGACATTGAGCCAGTCGTGCCATGTGAGGTTAAAATCACGATCGCTATCGGACAGGCCGATGCTTTGCAACGCGCCGCGGTGCTCGTTGATCTTGTCGATCCCGGTCTCGATACCCGATCCGGTTCGCAATATTCCCACGTGGTCCCACATGTCGCGGCCGAGCTGATCACGTAATCCGATCAGATCCCCCGGCTGTTGCGAAAACGGGTATTCGGCGCGTCCAATTCCGGCTTCGATGCAGGATTCGTCGGGGTCGCGCCAGTGCCCGTGGTCGGCGGCAAAGGCGGCCATCGAATCGCCGGCTATGCCACCGTAGACCGTGGAATTTGCAACCCCGTTGCCACCTAATCGATTGGCACCGTGGACACCACCGGCGTCTTCACCCGCGACGTAGAGCCCGGGCGATTCCGTAGCGCAATCGATGTCGAATTCGACACCACCCATCATATAGTGGGCGGTCGGCACCACCTCCACGCGGCCTCCGGCGAGATCGAAACCGCAGTCACGACAACGTTTCACCATCCCCGGGAATTGCGCCGCGACTTGGTCGGGCCCGAGATGTGCCATCTCGATGAAAACGCCACCCATCGGCGTAGTATTACCCGCGCGCATTTCAGCGAAGATACCGCGCGCTACGATGTCACGTGTGGCCCGTTCGCCTTGTTCGTGATAGCGCGTCATGAATCGCTCACCGGCACCGTTTAGCAAATAACCGCCGGCGCCACGCATCCCTTCCTCGAGCACGGTACCGGTCATTCTTGTCGCCGGCCCTCCGAGCAAGCCCGTGGGGTGGAACTGCACCATTTCCATATCGCGTAGCTTTAATCCGTAACGTAAAGCCATCGCGAGCCCATCACAGGTTTTGTCTCCTGACGGCGTGTGATAGAGATACATGCTCGGCCCCGCACCCATCGCCAACAGCACGGTCTTGGCCTGCACGAATCGATATTGTCCGGTACGGATGTCGATCATCAACGCACCGGCGACCCCGGAAGCATCGGCGGCCGGGATCAATTCGATTGCGCGATGCTCCTCAAACTTTTCCACGTCGAGCGCCCACACCTGCTCCATCAGCCGGTTGATGATCTCGATTCCGGTCAGATCGCCCTTATGCACGGTGCGGTCAAACGTCTGACCCGCAAACGCCTTTTGATGTAATGTTCCGTCCGGGTTTCGATCGAAGAAACAACCCAATTCGTTCTCGAGTTCGTGGATGCGTTCGACGGCTTTGACACAAAGATTCCACGCGAGGTCTTGTCGCGGCAACCATTTTCCACCCACGATCGTATCCATGAAATGCTTTTCAATGGAATCGCCCTCTGCGATCGCGACGTTATAACCGCCCTGCACCATACGCGTGCAGCCGCTCTTACCGAGCAAACCCTTGACGGCAATCGTCACCTTGAGACCCGGGTTGGCTTGCTTTGCGTGTAACGCGGCAAATAGCCCGGCACCACCTGCCCCGAGAATCAAAATATCGGTTATGTGGCGTTCGATATGCATTAGTTACAACTGCAATAGAAACACGACACCAATCGCCAACGCCGCGATCACGCTTGGAACGATCCAATCGCTTCGGGGGTCGGTACGGTTCGGCCATTTAGT